>DATAIB010000043.1:0-1639 GCA_036262855.1 Candidatus Limnocylindrales bacterium | reverse complement strand
GAGCTCGCTGCGGACGATCCGATCGTGATCCGCAAGCATCTGCTTCCACGCCGCATCGCCAAGCCTGGCGAGGGTCTCGGTGGACCCGACGATGTCGCTCATGAGCAGCGTCACGACCACCCGAGCGCTGACTGCCGGCAGTCCGAACTCGCCCACGTTGCCGGAGATGTCGAGCAGGTCCGCGGGCTCGTCGCCGACCACCCAGCTGTCGTGGCCGGGCGGGATCTCGAAGACATCCCCGGGCTCGAATTCCATCTCCTCGCCGTCATCGAGCCGAACGGCGAGACGACCCCCGAGCAGCACCTGGACGTGATGGATCATGCACGAGCTCGTGCCGGCGACGGGCTTGACGTCCTCGGACCAGCGCCAGCCGGGTTCCAGCCAGGCCCGCCCGACGGACAGGGCACCCGCCTGAGCAATGGCGCCGAGGGCGCGGCCGAGGGTGCGATCCGTGTTCGGGCTGGCGAGGCTCGTTCGGGTGAGGCGTGCCATGCGAGCGAGGCTAGGCTGCCGCGCGGGCTCCCGCTGCGCGCAGGCTCGCTACCAGCGTGCCAACGGCCTTGACGTTGCTGCCGTCCTTGCCCAGCGCATCCACCAGCGCCGACGCCACGATGACGCCGTCTGCGCCGGCCTTCGCGAGCGCGCGGACGTGCGCAGGCTTCGACACCCCGAACCCGACACCCACGGGCACCGGCGACGCCGCTCGCACCTCGCGCACCAGCTTCGCGACGTCCGACGGCAGGCTTGTGCGCGCGCCGGTGACCCCGACGAGCGACACGCAGTACAGGAACCCGCCCGATCGTTCGGCGATCATCCGGCGACGCTCGGGCGCGGTCGTTGGCGCGACGAGGTACACCACCGCGAGCCCGGCATCGCGCGCGACCCGTTCGAAGGCACCGCCCTCGTCGGGCGTGAGGTCGGCGACGATGATCCCCGCAGCGCCTGCGGCTGCGAGGCGCTTCGCCGCATCCTTGCCGTCCCCGCCGCCGATCACCTGGTTCGCGTAGCACATGGGCACGAGCGGGACACGGGGGCGCGATTCGGCAATCCTGTGGACGAGCTCGATCGAACGGTCGAAGGTCGCGCCCGCCTTGAGTGCAGCGGACGAGGCGCGCTGGAGCGTCGCGCCGTCGGCGAGGGGGTCCGAGTACGGCAGCCCGACCTCGAGCAGGTCCGCGCCGTTGTCGATGCACGCCAGCGCGGCCTCGTAGCTCGTGTCCGCATCGGGGTAGCCGGCCACCACGTACGGGATCAACGCGGCCCGACCGTCGGCGTTCGCGGACGCGAACGCGGCCTGGATCCGGGCGGCGCCAGCCGACGTGATGGCCGTCATGCGCGGACCTCCGCGCCCTGCTGCTCGCGCCAGCGACCGAACGACGCCAGGTCCTTGTCGCCGCGCCCCGAAAAACCGAGCAGGACGAGCGCATCGGCCGGGTACGGCTTGCCACTGCCCTCGGTGCCGGCAAGCAGCCGCGGGAGCGCCGCGATCGCGTGGGCCGTCTCCAGCGCCGGCAGGATGCCCTCGGTCTCGGCGGTGGAGGCCATCGCGGCGAAGGCGTCGTCGTCGGTCGATGCCGCCAGCTCCAGCCGTCGCGCCGCGTGGAGCGCGGAGAGCTGCGGCCCGACGCCCGGGTAGTCG
>DATAIB010000042.1:0-3917 GCA_036262855.1 Candidatus Limnocylindrales bacterium | reverse complement strand
CGATGGGCTTCGAGCAGGTCTCGACCGATCTCGACATGCGCGCCGGCCTCGAGATCGACCACCGGATCCGGCCCCTGTTCGGGATCCCGATGCTGTGGCGCTCTCGCATCGAGTCATACGACGCCCCGAACAGCTTCGTGGACGTCCAGGTCAAGGGTCCCTACCGGAGCTGGCACCACCGCCACACGTTCACCGCCGTCCCGGGCGGCACCCGCATCGACGACGAGGTGACGTACGCGCTGCCGTTCGGGCCGCTGGGCTCGCTCGCGCACCGCCTGGTCGTGAAGGGCCAGCTGCTGGAGATCTTCCGGCACCGCGCCCGAACCATCGAGGACGTGTTCGCGCAGCCCGCGCCGAATGCCGCACCGATGCGTGTGGGCGTTGCCGGCGGGACCGGGTTCGTGGGCGGGGCAATCGCGCTGGAGCTGTTCCGGCGCGGGCATGCGGTCACCGTCCTCTCGCACCGCGGGAACGCGGCTCGCGGGCCACTTCCGGACTCCGTGGACATCCACGAGGTCGATGTCGCGAACGGCTCGGATGCCGATCTCGACGCCGCGCTGCAGGGCCTCGATGCCCTGGTGATCGCGCTCGCGTTCCGCAACTCGCCGATCGAGGCGCCCCGCAAGGGCCAGACGTTCATGGCGGTCGATGCCGGCGGGACCGAGCACCTTGCCGCCGCGGCCAAGCGCGTCGGCGTCGGCCGGCTCGTCTACATCTCGGGCGCAGGCGCCGATCCGAATGCGAAGCGCCACTGGTTTCGCGCGAAGGCGCGCGCGGAAGCGGCCATCCGCGCGACGGGGATCCCGTTCACGATCATCCGGCCCACCTGGATCTTCGGGCCGCGCGACGTGTCGCTGAACCGCTTCGTGGGCTTCGCGCGGACGCTCCTGTCCGTGCCCATGACCAACTTCGGGCGGCAGCCGCTGGCACCCGTCTTCGTCGACGATGCCGCGCGCCTCGCCGCCGACGCGCTCACGGATCCCGCCGCCGCGAACCAGGTGTTCGAGCTCGGCGGACCCGCGACGTACTCGATGCGCCAGATCATCGCGCACGCCCTCCGCGCCGCGGGCCTCCGCCGCCCGATCATCCCCGGCCCGACGCCGCTCATCAAGCTCCTCGCCTGGCCGATGACGCTCCTGCCGACGCCGCTGCTCACGCCGGACGCGGTCGACTTCATCAACCAGCCGGCCACCGTGGACCTCGCGCCGCTCCTGACGCGCATGCCGCGCCGCCTGACGCCGCTCGATGAAGGACTGGCGAGCTACCTCGCGCCCGACTCGGCACCGGGGACGGTTGCGATCGACGTGCAGCCACCGGCCGGCGCAGCCCACCTGCCTGCGGTGGAGGCGCACCGATGAGCGCCACGGGGCTCGCGATCGAAGCGACCGGCCTCGTGCGCCGGTTCGGGTCCGTCGACGCGGTGCGCGGCGTGGACCTCGCGGTTCGCCAGGGCGAGATCTACGGCTTCCTGGGTCCCAACGGCGCCGGCAAGACCACGGTCGTGCGGATGCTGTGCACGCTGCTGCGGCCGACCGAGGGACGGGCGCGGGTGGCCGGGATCGACCTCGTGGAAGATCCGGCGGGCGTGCGGCTGCACATCGGCGCCGCGCTCCAGGAGGCGTCGCTCGATCTCGCGCAGACCGGTCGGGAGCTGCTGTCCCTGCAGGCGCGCCTCTTCGGCCTGCCGTCCGACGCCGCTCGCCGACGGATTGCCGAGCTCGTCGAGCTCGTCGACATCGGCGAAGCGCTGGACCGCAGGGTAAAGACGTACAGCGGCGGCATGCGCCGGCGCCTCGACCTGGCGCTGGCGCTCGTCCACGACCCCTCCGTCCTCTTCCTCGACGAGCCGACGACCGGCCTCGATCCCGCCAGCCGGCGGCAGGTCTGGACGGAGGTGCAGCGCCTGAACGCCGACCGCGGCGTGACGATCTTCCTCACCACCCAGTATCTCGAGGAAGCGGAGGCGCTTGCGAGCCGCGTCGGGATCATCGCGGAGGGCCGCATCGTGGCCGAGGACACCCCGGAGGCGCTCAAGCGCAGCGTCGGGCGTGACGTGGTGATCGTTCGCGTCGACGGCGAGCCGGAGGCGGCCGAGGCGCCGCTGCGCGGCCTGGCGGACGTGGAACGCCTCGAGCGAGCCGGCGACGAGATCCGCCTCGCCGTGTCGGACGGCCCGGCAGCAATTCCCACCATCGCGACCGCGCTCGCGGACGTCAGCGGCCTGACGGTTCGGGAGATGGCGCTCCGGCGGCCATCGTTGGACGACGTGTTCTTCACGGTCACCGGCCAGCGCCTGAACGAGCACGGGTTCGAGTCCCTGGCGGGAGGCGCCCGATGACCGCTGTGACGCTGACGGTTCCGGCGCGCCGCGGCGGGCCGGGTCGGTTCCTGGCAGACCTGCTCACGGTGGCGGGCCGATCGTTGCGTGGCGCGAGCCGCGAGATCGGGACGCTGATCCCGGCGTTGATCGTGCCGCTGTTCTTCTTCGCGGTGAACGTGGGCTCGCTCGAAAAGGTCGCGTCCGCGGCCGGGATGGGCGACTATCTGGCCTTCCAGCTCCCGGTCGCGGTGATCTTCGCGGTCACCGGCGTGTCGCGGGCGAGCGCCCTCGTGACCGACATTGCCAGCGGCTACTTCGAGCGGCTGCTCCTCACGCCGGTCAACCGGCTGGCGCTGCTCCTCGGGCTGATGGCGTCCGACTTCGTGCTCGTCGTCGCCCTGTGCATCCCGGTGCTCATCATGGGCGCCGTGCTCGGCGTGTCCTTCGTCACGGGGATCGCGGGGATCGTGGTGTTCGTGCTCGTGGCGGCTGCCTGGGGCGTTGCGTTCACGGGCTTCCCATACGCCATCGCGCTGCGAACGGGCAATCCCGGGGCGGTCGCCGCGAGCTTCATCCTGTTCTTCCCGTTCGCGTTCCTCACCACCGCCTACGTGCCGAAGGAGGCGCTGGGCGGGTGGCTCGCGACCGTGGCCGACGTGAACCCGGTGACGTACATCCTCGGCGGCCTGCGCTCCCTCGTGAGCACCGGCTGGGACGCCGGCGCGATCGCCGGGGCGGTGATCGCCACATTGGTGGTTGGGACGATCTCGATCGGGCTGGCGCTCGCCGCGCTCCGGCGGCGGGTCCGCGTGCCCTGATCGAGAAAGAGCAGCTGCGCCCGGCGAGAGCCGAAGCGCAGCTGCGTCCTGGCGAGCCCTAGAAGCCCGTCACCGCGAACCAGCGGCCGGTCGCGTTCGTGAAGAACACCGCCGGCGCCAGGCACTGCGCCGGAACCGCGATCACGGTGTCGATCGTGGCGTCGCCGGTCGATGAGAACGGCACGACATCGGTGGACGAGAAGGGCGCGTCGCCGCACGCGAGCACGGCCTTGCCGGTCGTGACCGGGTTCGTGCCGGTCGCGGTGATGACGAGGCCCTCGACATCGACGTGCAGCCGGCCGTCGGCGAACAGCTGGACGTGGCCGTCGGTGATCGACCACGGCACGCCGCCACCGGTGACGCCATCGAGGACGAGGCTGCCGGTCGGCAGGCCGGTCATCGTGGAATCGAGCAGCTTCCGGCCGCCGGCGGCAGCCGACGCCGTCGAGGCGACGGCAAGGACGGCGATGAGCGCGAGCGCGAGTCCGAGGCGGACGAGACGAGCCATGTGTGCATTCCCCCAAGGTGTGGGTGGGATTCCCTGACACCTGGGGATACGGCGGCCGCCGAGGTTCGGTTTTCGGTCTCCGTCAGCCGCGTTCGAGGTAGCGCTCGCGCTCCCACGGATGCACGATCGAGTCATACGTCGTCTGCTCGACCCGAGCGGCGTTCAGGTAGTGGTCGACGATCTGCTGCCCGAAGATCTCGACGGCCGCCGTCGAGGCCTCGAGCTCGTCGATCGCCTCGTACATGCCGCGCGGCATCCGGTCGACGCCGGT
>DATAIB010000041.1:0-5433 GCA_036262855.1 Candidatus Limnocylindrales bacterium | reverse complement strand
TCGCGAAGCTCGGCGGTCTCGGCCTGCTGCGGGTCCTCCTCACCCAGCTCGCGCTGGATGGCCTTCATCTGCTCGCGCAGGATGTACTCGCGCTGGGTCTTGTCCATCTCCGACTTGACTTCGGACTGGATGCGGCCCTTGAGCTCGTGGACCTCGATCTGGTGGGCGAGGAACGCCGAGGCGATCTTCAGGCGCTCGGCGACGTCGATCGTCTCGAGCAGCTCCTGGCGCTGCTCGGTGGTCATGTCCGGGCTGTACGCGGTCATGTCCGCGAGGAGCCCGGGCTCGGTGATGTTGCGCGCGGCGACGGCGGCCTCCGGCGGAACCGGCGCGCCGGCCTGCACGTACTGCTCGACCTGCGCCTGGACGCTGCGCATGAGGGCCTGGACCGCGACGTCGGTCGACGGCACGTCCTCGAGCTCCTCGACGCGGGCGCGGATGAACGGGTCGGTCTTCGCGAAGCCGTGCAGGCGCATGCGCGCCTGGCCCTGGATGATCGCCCGGACGGTGCCGTCCTGGAGCTGGACCACCTGGGCGATCTTGGCGACGGTGCCGATCTCGTACAGCTGCGCCGGGTCGGTGATGTCCTCCTGGTCCGCCTGGCGCTGTGTGACGAGCGCGATGCGCCCGCCTTCGGCGACCGCGGCATTGAGAGCCGCGACGCTCTTCTCCCGCCCGACCTGGAGCGGGACGATCATCTCGGGGAAGATCACCGTTTCACGAAGCGCGACGAGCGGCAGCTCGGTGATGGTGATGGTTCGCTCGCTGTCCGCTTTGGACGCTCGCTTCGGCATTCGGTGCTCCTCAGGTGCTCTAGGGTTTGGCGGCAGCAGCGGCCGCCGTCTGTGCGCCGGCGGGGGCGCCCGATGCGTCCCCGTCCGTCGCGGCTTCTGCGTACAGGTGCTCGAGGATCCTGGTGCCGAGTCGTTCCTCGAGCTCGAACAGGATCCGCACACCGGCGAGGTTGACGCCCAGGTTCTGGGTCAGGTGGCGAATCCACATGACCCGCCGGACGTCGTTCTCGGAATAGAGGCGGATGTTGGTCGGCGTCCGCGCCGGGCAGATGAGTCCCTCTTCTTCGTAGATCCGCAACGTGCGCGGATGCGCGGAGACGATGCTGGCCGCCACGCTGATCACGTAGACGGGTCGCTCGGGGTCTCGATCTGGCCGGCGGAACGTCATGTCGTCTGGGTCGCGCTCAGGCCTTGAGCTCGGCCGGCTGGTCGCTGGATCGGTCGCTTCGGTCGGCATGGCCGTTCGTCACGGGCGTGATCTTGATCTGCCGGGGCTTCACCTGCTCGGCCTTCGGGACCTCCAGCCGCAGGACGCCGTTCTCGAAGGACGCGGTCGCCTTGTCTGCCTCGAGGCCCGTCGGCAGGGTGACCGACCGGCTGAACGAGCCCCGGCGGATCTCCTGGACGAGGTACGAACCCTCGTCGCCGGAGCGCTCCGTCGCGGTCTTGCCGCTGATCGTCACGGTGCCGTTCTCGATCGTGATGTCGACGTCCTCGGGGCTCACGCCGGGAAGCGCCGCCTCGATCGTCAGCTTGTCGTTGTCCGTCGTCACATCGAGCGGAAGGCCCGGTCCGTCCAGACCGCCCGAAAGGAATCGGAACGGCCGGTAGTCATCATCGAAAAGGCGGTCCATCGCCTGCCGGAGGGTGATCATCTCCCCGAAGGGCGAAGGACGGCGCACGATCGTCATGGCTCGCACACCTCCTGGTTCGCTTCGCCCGGCCCAGTTGCCGGACACGAGTGAATCCTAGAAACCTATCAATGCCGTTGTCAAGACTCCGGAATATTGCGATTTCTACGCAGGAGCCCTCGACGGCCGGAATCGATGCCGCTGAGAGGTGGCTTGCCGCGCCTTGCGGTGCTCGCGACATTCCCGATCGACAACCATGCTGGCGCCCAACTTCGCAACGCTTGAGGTGGTCGCATGAGCGGTCCAGTCATCGTCAACAACCCGGACAACGGCAACAACAACGGCCTGCTGCTCGGCATCGTCCTGACCATCGTGGTCATCGTCGGCGCGATCTGGTTCTTCTCGAACCAGGGCAGCAGCGGTGGCAACGGCGGCGGTGGCGGCGGCAACAATCCCGTCCCGACGGTCGCGCTGCCCGCCGGCAGCTGATCCGGGCGGTCGAACTCGACCGCCGAGCAACGACGAACGCCCGCTCCGGTGACCCCGGGGCGGGCGTTTTCGATGTGTGGGCCGTTTCGAGCGGGCGTTTCGCCGGCACCGCCCGGCGCCCTGGCCGGCCTCGCGGCGCTAGGCCGTCGCGGGCTCCTCGTCGACGTCGCCGATGAGCTGCTCGTGGAGGGCGACCTCGCAGTCGGCCCGGCCGATCGCGATGACCTTGTCGCCTTCGCGCAGGATCGTGTCCGGTCGAAGGGGCGTGGCGACGCCGTCGCGGACCACCGCGAACAGCGAACAGCCCTCCGGCACGACGATGTCGCTGGGCGACTTGCCGACGGCGGGGGAGTCCGCCTGGAGCTGCGCCTCGATGATCTCGAGCTCGTTCTCGAGCGCCGCGAGGTGGAGCAGCTCGTGGACGGGGATGTCCTGCTCGATCGAGCCCAGCGCCATCCGCGTCGGCGAGATCAGCTCATCGACCCCGAGGTGCCGGAACAGATCCTCGTTCTTGGGGTTGTTCACCCGCGCGATCGTCCGCGGGACGTCGAAGTGGTGCTTCGCCATCTGGCAGATGACGAGGTTGTCCTCGTCGTCACCAGTGACGGCGGCGACGATGTCGGCGCGGTTGGCGCCTGCCGTGCGCAGGAACTTGCCCTCGCACCCGTCCTGCGCCACGACGATCGAGCCGAGCTCGTCGACGATCTGCGCGGCGCGGATGCGATCCTTCTCCATGAGCACGACCTCGTGGCCGTTCTCGATCAGCTCCTTCGAGAGGTAGTAGCCCACCTTCCCGCCACCGACCACCAGCACGAACATCGCTCAGGCCTCCGAGTGGACGTGGGGGACCGCGGCGATGACCGACGGCATGCCGGTGGGACCGAGGCCGAGGAACCCGAGCACGGCGTCCGCCTGCATCGTCGTCCGGCACAGCGTGGCGATCCCGAGATCCGCGTACGCGGCCGCGCGCACCGGGTCGTTGATCTTGGCGATGGCCTTGCCGACCTCGAGCTTCTCCATCGCGACCTGGGCGGCCATCACGTTCCGGTTGTCGCCCTCGGTCAGCGCCAGGAACACGTCCGCACCCTCGGCGCCGGCGCGGCGGAGGACGTCCTCATCGGTGCCGTCGCCGCGCAATGCCTGGCCCTTGAACTCGGACGGCAGGCGGTCGAAGGCGCGCGTCGAGGTGTCGACGACCAGCACCTCGTGGCCGGCGTTGTCGAACGCCTCCGCGAGGGCCGCGCCCACCCGGCCGCAACCGACGATCACGTACTTCACCGTGGCTCCTTTCCAAGGCCGAACGCCGGGGCCGCGACCATCGGTGCGGGCTCGGCCGGGATCGGCTCGCGCACGACCCACACTTCGCAGGGTGCGTGCTTCAGCACGTAGGGAATGGTGCGCCCGATGGCGAAATCGCCACCGAATCGCTTGCGATACGGGAGGCCGACCACGAGCAGGTCCGCCTGTCGCTCCGTGGCCTCGTCGACCAGCGCCGCGCCGACGTCGCGCGCCTGCAGCAGCACCGGCTCCAGGCGGGCCTTCAGCCCCTCTGCCGTGAGCTCGGCGTGATCGAGGATCTGCTGGGCCTCCTCGGAGCGCGCCGCGACGTCCGCGTCGAGCGGCATGGACCATCCGATCTCGACGACATGGACGCCGATCAGCTCGGCATGGCCGGCCCGGGCGAGCTCCGTTGCGAGGCGGACGATTCGATCGTCGCAGTCGCCTCCGTTGAGCGCGAGGATCGCGCGCTTGAAGGCGCTGGCGTGAGCTTCGGACACCTGGCTTGGGCTGCCTCACGGTGGGTTTGCGTGGTTTGCGAAGGGCCACGATACCACCGGCCGTGATCGGCGCTGGTCAGTACGGGGGTCGTCAGAGCCCGGCGCTGAGCCTCGACGCGAGCGAACCGGGAAGCCCCGCGCTCTTCATCTCCGCCTGGACCGCACGGATGTCGTACGCGGCGCGATGCCACTCGATCGTGGCGGCCCCGAGATCGAGGATGGCGAACGCAGCGTCGGGGTTGCCGTCGCGCGGCTGCCCCACGCTCCCCGGGTTCAGGAGGACTCGCCGGCCACCGAGCTCCAGCCGGAGCCCGGGCCGTCCGCGCACCAGCTCCACGCCCGTGCCGTGTTCCGCGTCCTCGATCCACGCGACGGGCATGTGGGTGTGGCCGTGCAGCCCGATCGCGCCGTCGAGGAGCTTGAGGTTGTCGCGGGCGACGCCGGGTGAGGTGATGTATTCCCACAGCGGCTCGCGAGGGCTCCCGTGCACGAGCTCGCAGCCGGTCTCGGAGCGGTGCTCGGGAAGTGCCTCGAGCCACGCCCGCGTGTCGTCGTTGATCGTGCTGCGCGTCCACTCCATCGCCCGGCGCGCGTCGGGGTTGAACCACTCGATCTCGGAGCCGCCCAGCGCCGCGGCGTCGTGATTGCCGCGCACGCCGACCGCGCCGCGCTCCTGAAGCCGTGCGACGACGCCGTCGGGATCCGGCCCGTAGCCGACGACGTCGCCGAGCTGCCAGATCGCGTCGACAGCCCCGGCTGCCGCGAGCACGGCATCGAGCGCGGGCAGGTTCGAATGCACGTCCGAGATGAGACAGATCCGCATGCCGGCGAGCCTAGCCCGCGAGTGGCCCGGATACGCGTCGGAGGCGACGTCCGAGCCTCCGCCCGACCCCTCCTCCGAGGCGTCTGACCCTCGAACGACCGCCTCCGACGACGTCGTTGTTCGCCCTGGGGCTGCGGTCTTGGCACGATCCGTTCGGTTCACGGCCGGGTTTCCCCGCACCCCTGCCGGATCGCACTCCCCGCCGGAATCCCCTGCGCGGATGGCGGATGGTGCCCGCGTTCCAGCCGTGCGTCAACCGGGTTTGTCCACCTTCTGAGGGACACCAGGTAGGTTGGTGGATAAGTCGGCGGCGCCGGGCGGCGGCCCTCGGCGGAGGACCTCCGAGCAGCCGGCCGAGGAGCCTTAGCTGCGGGCGCTCGTGCGAACGGGCCGGCCGAGCGTGCGGCGCACCACATCGACGACTTCCTCGACGTAGCGATCCGCGTTGCCTTGCTCCGCCGCGGTGCGCACGCAGCCCTGGACGTGGTCCTCGAGGACGAGCACGGCCAGCGAGTCGACGGCCGCCCGCAACGCGCTGGTCTGCTGGAGGATGTCGACGCAGTACTCCTCGCGCTCGATCATCCGGGTGATGCCCCGGACCTGGCCCTCGATCCGGGCAAGGCGGCGGATGAGCTGCGACTTGTCCTTCGTGTAGCTGTGGCGGAAGTGGTCCTCGTGGCTCTCGGTCATGCGGGAAT
>DATAIB010000040.1:0-8484 GCA_036262855.1 Candidatus Limnocylindrales bacterium | reverse complement strand
CATGGAGCGTGAGATCGCCGATCGCGGACACTGCGAAGCTCGCGCCATCCGCAGGCGCAGACCCGAGGTGGATCGGCTGCGTCAGCGCGAACGTCGCGGACGGAAACCTCGACGTCTTGCGGCCAGGATGACGGTGCGGGTGCCCGAGCGGGCCGGGCCGGCCGAACGACGCAAGCGGATCATGCGGGTTCGATGGTGGCGGCCGCGGGCTGCGAGGCGGGCAGGGTGACCGTGAACCGGGCGCCACCGAGGTCGGACGAGCTGACCCCGATCGTGCCGTCATGGTGCTCCGCGATCCACTTCGCGATCGCGAGGCCGAGGCCCGTCCCGCCATCGGGCGCCCCCGGCGCCTGCCAGAACCGATCGAACACGTGCGCTCGATGCTCTTCGGCGACCCCCGGGCCGGCGTCGTCGACCGTGAGCGTCGCACCGGGCCGGATCGTGATGCGGACCGTGCCGCCGCTCGGGGTGTGGCGGATCGCATTGTCGACCAGGATCGTCACAAGCTGGCGCAGCCGTGCCGGATCGCCGAGCACCGGCGCCGGCTCCGGATCGACCTCCAGGTGAACGCCCGCGGCCGCCGCCTGCTTGCCCATCGCGGACGCCGCGTCGGTGGCGACCTCATCGACATCGACGGGAATGCGCTCGAGGGAGATCGCGCCCGAATCCGAGCGGGCAAGGAGCAGGAGGTCCTCGACCAGCGAGGTGAGGCTCGTGACCTCCGCGTCGATGTCGACGAGCGCGTCGCCGACCTCCGCAACCGGCTGGTCGGCGTGGCGGCGCAGGTATTCGACGGAGCTCCGGATGACGGTGAGCGGCGTGCGCAGCTCATGGCTCGCGTCGGCCGCGAACTCTCGCTGGCGCCGCAGGGACATTCGCTGGGCGGCGAGCGATTCACGGATGGGCACGAGCGCGCGGCGGGCGTACACCCAGCCGAATCCGACGGCCACCAGCACCACGACCGCGCCGCCGATCACGAGCACGAGCAGCAGCGCGTTCAGCGTGCTGACCTCGGTCGATCGGTCCTGGAGGGCCTGCAGGAAGTAGGTCTGGCCGTCGGCCTTGTACGTGATCTTCTGGGTGAGGATGCGCACGGGCACCCTCCCCCGTGGAGCGCTCAACGTCCCGGACCACACGTTGCGGCCGTTCGACGCGGTCCGCGCCGCAGCGATGCCTTCGGGCGCCGGAAGCCCCGGGATGCCGACCGCGGGTCCGCGATTGAGCTGGACGGGGTTGCCCTGGTCATCGAATGCGAACAGGAAGGTGTTACCTGCGCCGAACTGGACGCCGAACGGGTTCGGCGAGTCGTCGGGGTCGACCACGCGGCCCTCGAGGGCATCGGCGACGGGATCGACGCGATCCGACAGCTGCCCGACGCTCGCGGCCGTGAGGGTGAACGCCACCGCGGCGTACAGCGCCGCGCCCAGGAGGATCAGCACCAGGAGCGTCGAGCCGCCGCTCCACGCCACCAGGCGCCAGCGGACGCGCCGGATCAGCGCCGCGTCGGCGGCCGAGGCGTCGCGCTCCGTCGCATCGCCGGGATCGAGCAGGACCGTTCCGTCAGCCATCGGCGAGCCGATAGCCCACGCCGCGGACCGTCTCGATCCAGCGGCCCGCGTCACCGAGCTTCGTCCGCAGGTAGTGGACGTACGCATCCACCGCGTTCGGTGTCACCGCGACCGAGAACGGCCAGGCCTGGTCGAGCAGCTGATCGCGCGTGAGGGATTGCCCCGGATGTCGGAGGAAGCACTCCAGCAGGGAGAACTCCCGGGGGCTCAGGTCGACGAGGGTGCCCGCGACGGTGACGCGGCGGCTCCGCTCGTCGAGCGCGATGGGCCCTGCGGCGAGGACGGGATCGGGCCGCCGAGCGCCGCCTTCCGAGCGCCGGCCGAGCGCGCGCAGGCGCGCCGAGAGCTCCTCGTAGGCGAAGGGTTTCACGAGGTAATCGTCGGCGCCGGCGTCGAGACCGGTGACGCGATCCGTGACCGTGTCCCGGGCGGTCAGCATCAGGATCGCGACCTCGCGCCCGTCCTTGCGGATCCGGCGCGCGACGTCGAGCCCGGAGATGTCCGGCAGCCCGAGATCGAGGATCACCGTCTCGATGCCCGCCGTCGCGGCGACCAGCTCAAGCGCCGTTCGGCCATCCGGAGCGACCTCCACCACGTGGCGGTCATCCTCGAGCAGCCGGCGCAGGACGCGCTGGAGCCGTGGATCGTCCTCGACGAGCAGGACATGCATGGACGAACGCGATCCGGCCCGGACCTACGGAACGACCGTGACGTCGTTCGCGGTCAGGCCGCCGCCCACGGTCGTGGTGTCGCCGCCGGTCCCGGCCGTGGCCTGCGGGCCGCCGCCGATGTTGCCGCGCTGGAAGTTGATGCGCACGAGGACCTTGCTCCCGGTCACGACGTCGCTGGCGCTCGCATCGGACTGGCGATGGTAGGAGGTGTCCCCGCTCAGGGCGATCTGGATGGTCTGGCCCTCGGCGGTCTTGAGCGTCAGCGTGGTGTCGGAGATGGAGTCCACCGTGCCCTCGAGCGTCGGGCCCCCGCCACCGCCGAAGATGGCGCCGCCGCCGTTGCCGCGGCCCTGGAAGCCGCCGTTGCCATTGCCGTTGCCACCGTTGCCGCCGCCCGGGCCGTTGAAGACGCCGCCGCCGGGGAAGTTGCCGCCCGTGATCGCCGCCGCGGGGGCCGTCATGCGCCCGGCCGCGAACGCGATGCCGCCGATGGCGAGCACGAGCGCGCCGCCGAGCAGCAGGTTGAGCGCACGGTTGCTGATGCCGCCCTTCGCCTTCACGGGACCAGGGCTCACGGGCGCCGGGGGCTGGCCGACCGGCTGCGGTACGGGCTGCTGGACGGGCTGCGTCGCCGTCGAGGGCTCGAGCGGGTTCGGGACGTTCTGCGACACGGAGGGTCTCCTTACTCGAAGCGAAGCGCGACGACGGGATCGAGCCGGGCCGCCTGGCGGGCCGGCCACACGCCGAACACGATCCCGACCGCCAGGCTGAACACCGTGGCGACGACGATCGTTCCGGGATCGAAGATGAAGCCCCAGCCGGCCAGCTTGCCGATGCCGGCCGAGATGAGGAGCCCGAACAGGACCCCGACGAAGCCGCCGATGACGGACAGCGTCAGCGCCTCGATGAGGAACTGGCTCTGGATGTCGCGGCGGCGGGCGCCGAGGGCCATCCGGATGCCGATCTCGCGCGTCCGCTCCCGGACCGAGACCAGCATGATGTTCATGATCCCGATCCCGCCAACGAGGAGGGCGATGGACGCGATGCCGCCCAGCAGCAGCGTCAGGGTTCCCGTGATGGTCGACGCGGCCTGCAGGAGCTGTGTCTGGTCGAAGATCGAGAAGTCGTCCGTGTCGGACGCCCCGATGCCGTGGCGAACCCGGAGCAGCTCCGAGATCTGGTTGCGGACGCTCGTCATGTCGGCGTCATCCGCGACGCTCACGCCGACGCTCCGGGCGCCGTTGCCGCCGACGAAGTACTTCTGCACCGCGCCAACGGGGATCAGCACCTCGTCATCGGGATTCGCGAACCCGGCGCCACCCTTCGGCTGGAGGATGCCGGCGATGGTGAACGGGATGCCGCCGATCTTGATCTGGGTGCCGACCGCCTCTGCGCCGAGGCCGAGGTTGCTCGCCGTCGTGGCGCCGAGGACGGCGACGCGCAGCGAGCGGTCGACCGCGACATCGGTGAGGAACGTTCCCTGCCACACGTCGTAGGCGCGCACCTTGGCGTACGCCGCGGACGTGCCGACGACCGAGGTCGTCGTCGTGTTCGTGGCGCTGGCGGCCACCGTCTCCTGGGTCTGGATCTCGGGCGCGACGCCGGCAAGGCCCGGCACCTCGGCGATCGCCTTCGCGTCGTCGAGCGTCAGCGTGGTGTCGCCGTTGCTGAAGCCGGTTGGCGTGATGGTCAGCAGGTTCGTGCCGAGGCTGCTCAGCTGCTGGGTGATCCGCGCGGTCGTGCCGGTGCCGACCGACACGAGGCCTACCACGGACGCCACGCCGATGACGACGCCCAGCATCGTGAGCGCAGCGCGGACGCGGCCGCGGCGCAGGCGCGACAGTGCGAGACGGATCAGCTCGAGCGGGCTCATGCCGCGATTCCCTGGTCGACGATCTGGCCGTCCAGCACGTGGATCTGGCGCTGCGCTGATTCCGCGACCTCGGGGTTGTGGGTGATGAGCAGGACCGTGTGCCCGTCGGCGTTGAGCGACTGGAAGAGCTTCAGGACCTCGAGGCCCTGGTGCACCGGCAGGTTGCCCGTCGGCTCGTCCGCAAGGAGCAGCGCGGGCTTCGTGACCAGCGCCCGGGCAAGTGCCACGCGCTGCTGCTCGCCGCCCGACAGCTCCGTCGGCTCGTGCGTCAGGCGATGGCCCAGGCCGAGCCGCTCGAGCTCCGCGCCGGCGCGTGCCAGCCGCTCCCTGCGACCGACGCCCTGGTACAGCAGCGGCGTGGCCACGTTGTCGATCGCGCTGGTGCTCGGCAGCAGGTTGTAGCTCTGGAACACGAACCCGATCGTCCGGTTCCGGATCCGAGCGAGCTCGCCGTCGCCGAGGGAGCCCACGTCCTTGCCATCGAGCTCGTACCGGCCGCTGGTGGGCCGGTCCAGGCAGCCGATGATCGACATCATCGTGGTCTTGCCGGACCCCGAGGGCCCGACGATCGCGACCAGCTCGCCCGGCTCCACCGCCATTGAGACGTCGCGGAGCGCGTGGACCTGGATGTCGCCCATGTCGTAGCGCCGGCCAACGTGGTCGAGGCGGAGGAGGCTCATGGCTTCTGGCCCCGGATGACGGTGCCCCCACCACCGCCCTGGAAGCCGCCGCCGCCGAACCCGTTGGTCACGGTGTTCTGGTTGCTGCTCGTGCCGGTCACCACCAGCTCGCCCGCCTGCAGGCCGGACTTCACCTCGGCCAGCGAGCTCGTCACGAGCCCGACCTCGATGCTCCGGGTGGATACCGAGCCGTCCGCCGCGACGACGCGGACCGTGTAGCTGCCCGCGTTCCCGGTGAGCGCGCGCGACGGGATCGCGAGCACGTTCGGCGCGCTGGCGGCCGTGATCGTGATGTCGGCGGACATGCCCGGCCGCAGCCCCGCGGGCGGCGCATCGAGCGCCACCTTGACCGCATACGAGACGACGCTGCCGCTGCCGGAGCCGCTGCCGACCGGGTCGATCGACACGACGGTTCCCCGAAGCGAGGCGTCGAGCGCCGCGACGTCCACCGTCGCGGCCTGGTCCGCCTTGATCGACGCGATGTCGCTCTCGACGACGCTCGTCGCCACGATCAGCTCCGAGGACAGCATGGTGATGGCTGCGCCGCTCGGGGCATCCGCACCCACCGCGATGGCAACCGCCGTGACGACGCCGTCCGCGGGCGCGACGAGGGCCACGTGGTCCCGAAGCGCCTCGAGATCCGCGAGATCGGACTTCGCCTTGGCGTCGGCGCTCTGTGCGTTGTACAGGGCCTGCTGGGTCTGGCGCTTCTGCGCGGTCGTGGAGGCGTTGTCGCGGTCCGTCTGCGCCTGCTTGAGCTGGAGGGCGGCCGACTTCGCCGAGCGGGTCGCGTCGGCGATCTTCGCCTCGAGGTCCTTCGTGTCGGCGGTCGCCAGCGTCTGGCCCTTCGTGACGCGATCACCGACCTTGACGGTCAGCGTCGCGACCGGCCACGTCACCGACGCGGCGATCTGGTTGCCGCCCTGCGAGCCGTCGGCGGCGGCGTCGCCGTCGACCGTCACCGCGGCCTGGCCGAACGCCAGGAAGTACTTCGACACCGCCTGGACCGTGCCCGTTGCGGCGATCTCGTCCGTGACGTCCTGGACGGTGGCCGGGGCTGTCAGGAGCGTCGTCGCGCTGCTGGCCGCCGGCTTGAAGACGCCGAGCGATGCGAGCACGGCACCGAGGGCCACGACGAGCAGCACGACGATGGCGACCACCTTGAGACGCATGGATCCCTCCTGGGCTGGGGAAGATCGGCCGGCGCCTGCCGGCCGATGGAGTGGCGAACAGCCTCGGTCAGGCGGTGGCGCCCTGGTGGGCCAGGTCGAGCAGGTCCGTCGCAGCCGACATCGGGATCGAGAACCCGAGGCCCTGCGCGCTCGACGCCATCGCGGTGTTGATGCCGATCACGGTACCCGTCGCGTCGAGCAGTGGCCCGCCGCTGTTGCCCGGGTTGATCGCCGCGTCGGTTTGGATGAGGCCCGTCAGCGTCGTCTGGCGACGGGTCAGCTCGTCGTTCACGGTGATCTCCCGATTCAGGCCGGAGACGATGCCCTTCGTGACCGTCTCGGTATACGTCCCGAGCGGGCTGCCGATCGCGATCGCGGTCTCGCCGACGTTGATCGCCTTCGCCGGGTCGATCGTCGCCGCCGGGAGGCCCGTCGCATCGACCTTGACGAGTGCGAGGTCCGTGGTGTCCGAGATCCGGACGATGGTCGCCGGGTATTCCGTGCCGTCCGACATCGCGACGGTGAGCTTGTTGCTCTGCGCGACGACGTGACGGTTCGTGAGGATGTAGCCGTCCTGGGTGAGGATCACGCCGGACCCGACGCCGGTGACGGGCACCTCGAACGGCCCGTTGCTCGCGGTCCCGTTGGACGTGATGGTCACCACGGACAGGCGCGCCTTGGCGACGACCGCCGTGATGTCCTCGGGCTGCTCGATCGTCGTCACCGTCCTTCCGTTGGCCGGCGGCGTCGTCGTCGTGGACGGCGCCGCACCGATGCTCCCGGTGAGGATCGCCACGGTGCCGGTTGAGGCGAGCACCGCGCTCAGGAGGCTGGCGCCGATCAGGGTCCCGATGCCGCGGCCCCGTGGACGGCGGGGCGCCGGCTGCTGCGTCGAGCGCTGCGCGGGACCGGCGAGGCCCCAGCCGTCCACATCGGACGGCTGGGTGGCCTGCTCGGTCACCGATGGCGCGGGCCGGGGAGGAAGAGCCGGCTCGGCCTCGGTGGAGGGGAAGGACTGTGGAGTTGGTGCGTCCATGGCACGTATCCAAGCGCCCGAGCCTGAGATGTTCCTGAGAAATCCCGGCCATGGCGGGATCGCGCTCGGATGCACCAGCAGCGGAACTGGGACGTGCCACTGACGGCGCCACGTCGACTGGTACTGCCGGCGAATTGACGTTCGGCGCCGCTACCCTGAGGCTCCGCTCGGACACGAGCGCACCGGCGAAGGAGCCCACCCGAGCATGCTGCATTTCGCGAAACGCACGACCGCCGGCGCGGCCGCCATCGCCGTCATCGCGATGATCCCCGTCGTCGTGCTCGCATCGAACGGCATCCAGGGCAAGCCGACGGCGACGCACGGCCCGAAGAAGACGCCCGCCCCGACGGTGTTCGTCACGCCGCGGCCAACGGCCACGCTGACCCCGACACCAACGCTGATCGCGCCCACGCCCCCGCCGCCGACACCGACCCTCATTGCCCCGACGCCTCCGCCCCCGACGCCGACGGTCGTCGCGCCCACGCCCCCGCCGACGGTCGCGCCGCCGGCGGTGCTGGTCGGGGCCGGCGACATCGCGTCGTGCTCGTCGGCAGGGGACGAGGCGACCGCCACGCTGCTGAACAGCATCGCCGGCACCGTGTTCACCCTCGGCGACAACGTCTACGACAACGGGACGGCGACCGAGTTCGCGAACTGCTACGGCCCGAGCTGGGGCCAGGCGGGCATCAAGTCGCGCACCAAGCCGACGCCCGGCAACCACGACTACAACACCGCGAATGCCGCCGGCTACTTCGGGTTCTTCGGCGCTGCCGCCGGCGATCCGGCCAAGGGCTACTACGCGTACGACCTCGGCGCATGGCGGATCTATGTGCTCAACACGAACGACGGCTCGTGCACGGCAGTTGCCTGCGGCGCGGGCTCCGCGCAGGAGCAGTGGCTCAAGGCGGACCTTGCCGCGAACCCGCGCCAGTGCGTCGCAGCGATGTGGCACCACCCGCGCTTCTCATCGGGCCAGCACGGCAACAACACGGTGTCGCAGGCGCTCTGGAACGACCTGTACGCCGCTCACGCCGACCTGATCCTGAACGGCCACGACCACACGTACGAGCGGTTCGCGCCCCAGGACCCGAACGGCAACCTCGACGCCACGAACGGCATCGTGGAGATGGTCGTTGGCACCGGCGGCAAGGACCACTACCCGTTCGCGACCGTGAAGCCGAACAGCCTCGTCCGCGACAACACCGCGTCGGGCGTGATGAAGCTGACGCTCTCGTCGACCGGCTGGGCCTTCCAGTTCGTGCCGGAGGCCGGCAAGACCTTCACGGACACGGGAACCGGCACCTGCCACTGAGCCGCTGACGGATCGACGCCGCTCCGAGCCCCGACGCCGCTCCGAGCCCCGACGCCGCTCGGAGTCGCGGCGCCCCCTGGTCAGCCCTCGAGCACGGCCTTCAGCCGATCGAGCGCGGCCATCTCGGCGTTCATCGTCGATTGCACCGCGCCGCCCATCAGCAGCTTCTTCA
>DATAIB010000039.1:0-2122 GCA_036262855.1 Candidatus Limnocylindrales bacterium | reverse complement strand
TCTGCGTACAGGCTGCCGTCAGGCTGGCGGAGCTGGGTGTGGCGCTGCTGGGGAACCTGGCCATGGCGGGCGTAGTACATGGAATCGACTGGCCTCCGCGTTCGTGCGGAGAAGTCTAGTGAGTCGAGTTGGGGCCCATCCATCGGACGAGTTGTCGCGAACGAGGATGCCGGTTGGCACTGGAGCCGGGCGAGCTCGGACGCCATAGTCGTCGGCGCCCCAAGGACGCGTCCAAAGCGGACAAGGAGGTACGGCATGGTCATGACCCATCGATCGACGGAGGAAGTCCTTCGCGACTACACGTCGAGCCTGCTCAACCACGACGACTTCGCGGCGTACTTCACGCCCGACGTCGTTGCCGTCATGGAGGCGCCGACGCCGCAGCGCTTCGAGGGCCGCGATGCCGTCCGGGGCTGGATCAACGGCGCCCATGCGCTTGGGCAGATCCGGCCTCGCGGCGTGGTCGCGTGTGGATCGCGCGCCGGCACCGAGTGGGAGTTCGTGCGCCGTGATGGCGTCGTCGTTCCGTACTCGGTGTTCTATGACGTCCGCGACGGGCTCATCAGCGAGCTGCGCCTGTTCTTCACGGCGCCGATCGCATAGCAAGCGACGGCAGCGGCGCGCCCATCCCGCGCCGCTGATCGAGGGGGAGGGAGACGGCGGCGCGGTCATCCCGCGCCGCCGTCATCAGCCTGATCGCCCTCGCGCGTCCACAGGCCAGGTGCCGACGATCTTCCCGGCGCGCGTGGCCACGAAGCTGTCCCTGAGGTCGATGACCGGGCAGACGTGGTTCGGGATGACCGCGACGATCTCGCCGACGTGCGGGAGGCGACCGTCCGGACCGGGACGGATCACGCCGTGGTAATCGCTCACTCGCTCGATGACGGCATCGGGATAGGCGGGCAGCAGCCCGTGGCCGTGCAGGTACGCGGCCACGTCCTTGGTCAGCGTCTTGGCTCCGGCATCGATGACGGCCTGGCCATCCACCGCCCGACTCACGCACGTCGCGGCAACGGCGATCGCGACGCCGTCGTTCGGCACGGCACCGATTGCCCACTGCTGGCGGTCGCCGATGATGTAGGTGCCGGCGCGGATCTCGTTGACGGGCGCGACGGCGGCCGTCAGCTGCGTCGGTGTCGAGCCGGCGGAGATGACGAACGGCTCGATGCCTTCGGCGCGCAGGGCCGCAGCGCCCGCGGCGAGCGTTCGAACCTCGTCTGCGCCACCGGGCTCAGCTCCGCCGGGGTGGTAGGCGTGGCCACCGTGCGTGAAGACGCCCAGGACCTCGAGGCCCGCCTCGCGAGCCGCGCGCGCGATCTCCCCTGCCCGCTCGACCGGCGCGCCCGTCCGCTTGTTGCCGGGATCCAGCTCGAGGACGGCACGCAACTGCCGGCCCGAGCCCGCCACTGCGGCAGCGAGGCGCCGCGCGCCCTCAGCGGAATCGAAGCCGACCGAGAGCCGCAACCCCGGTCGGTCGTGGAGGGCGCGCAGCCGCGCTGCCTTGGCGCCGTCCGCCCAGATCGGGTAGGCAATGAAGATGTCGTCGATCCCGCCGTCGGCGAAGGCCTCGGCCTCGCCGAGATTGCCGACGGTGATCCCGTGCGCGCCCGCGTCGAGCTGGATCCGCGCGAGCGCGACGCTCTTGTGGGTCTTCGCGTGCGGGCGCAGCGCGATCCCGCGCGTGGCGAGCGCGTCGCCGAGCCGGCGGGCGTTGCGTTCGACGATGTCGAGGTCGATGACGATGGCCGGGGTGTCGAGCCCGGCGGGCAGGATCGGCGCCTCGGGGACGCCCGTCGCAAGGCCGGAGGCGGTATCGACCGTCACGCCGGCCGGGCCACGATCGGCGTCGTGATCGACCCGAGCCGTTCGATCTCGAGGCGAACGGTGTCGCCCGGCTCCAGCCACCGCCCGAGCGTCTGGTCCTTGACCTCGAGCAGGCACCCGGTGCCCACAGTCCCGCTGCCGAGCAGGTCGCCGGGCCTGACATGCACGTCGGCCGAGGCGCGCGCCAGCATCTGCCCGAAGGAGTAGCGCGCGACCGACCACGAGCCACGCGACACCTCCGTGACCTGGCCGTCGGCGCCGGTCACGGTCACGGTCGCGACGAGCTCAGGCGCCGTCG
>DATAIB010000038.1:0-12004 GCA_036262855.1 Candidatus Limnocylindrales bacterium | reverse complement strand
GAGTTCGTCGCCTTCTGGAGCGGCATCAGCTCCGTGAGCGGCTCGCGCGAGATCACCACCCCCGCGGCGTGCGTGGACGCGTTCCGCGCGACGCCCTCGAGCTGCTTCGCGAAGTCGATCGTGCGCTTGACGCCCTGGTCGGATTCGTAGAGCTCCTTGAGCGCGGGAGCCGTCTCGAGCGCCTCGTCGAGCTTGATCCCCAGCTGGTTCGGGATCGCCTTCGCGACGCGGTCCACCTCGCCGTAGCTGTGGCCCAGCACGCGGCCCACGTCACGGATGGCCGCCCGGGCGAGCATCGTGCCGAACGTGATGATCTGCGCGACGTGGTCCTGGCCGTACTTGCGCGAGACGTAGGCGATGACCTCGTCGCGCCGGTCGTCCTGGAAGTCGACGTCGATGTCCGGCATCGTCACGCGATCCGGGTTGAGGAACCGCTCGAACGGCAGGCCGTACGCAATGGGGTCGACGGGCGTGATGCCGAGCGTGTAGGTGACGATGGATCCCGGCGCGCTGCCTCGGCAGGTCGTCTGGATGCCCTGCTCGCGGGCGTAGCGGATGAAGTCCGCGACGATCAGGAAGTAGCCGGCGTAGCCCATCGAGATGATCACGCCGAGCTCGTAGTCGAGGCGGCGCTGGAGCTCGGCCGTGACCGTCCCGTACCGGCGCTCGAGGCCGCGCTGGCACTCCGCACGGAGCCACGACTCCACGGTCTCGCCATCCGGCACCGGGAAATGCGGGATGCGCAGCTGGTTCAGCGGCAGCGTGACATCGCACATCTCCGCGACGCGCCGCGTGTTCAGCAGCGCCTCGCGATGGTCCGGGAACAGCAGCTCCATCTCCGCAGCCGATTTGAGGAAGAAGTCGTCCGTCTCGAACTTCATGCGCCCGGGCGTGTCCAGGTTGGAGGCCGTGCCCACGCACAGCAGCACGTCATGGGCGGCGGACTGCTCCCGGCGCACGTAGTGCAGGTCGTTGGTGACGATCAGCGGCAGGTCCAGCTCCGGCGCGAGCTTGAGCAGCTGCTCGTTGAGCCGCCGCTGCTCGACGAGGCCGTGGTCCTGGAGCTCGAGGAAGAACCTGCCCTTGCCGAAGATGTCGCCGTACTCGCCGGCGACGGTCCGAGCGAGATCCCAGTCATCGACCTCGAGGGCGCGGGCGACCTCGCCGCCGAGGCAGGCGGAGAGCCCGATGAGGCCCTCGCTGTGCTTCGCGAGGTGCTCGCGATCGATGCGCGGCTTGTAGTAGTAGCCGTCGATGTGGGCGTCGGTGACGAGCCGGCACAGGTTCCGATAGCCGGTGAGGTCGCTCGCGAGAAGGATCAGGTGGTAGGGCTGGGCGTCCGCCTTGCCCTCCTTGTCGCCCATCGACCGGCGGGCGATGTAGGTCTCGACGCCGATGATCGGCTTGATCCCCTTCGAGGTCGCCGCCTGGTAGAAGGCGACGCTCCCGTAGAGCGCGCCGTGGTCCGTCAGCCCCAGGCTGTCGAAGCCCTTGACGTTCGCCTCGTCCACGAGGTCGGTGATCCGGCCCAGCCCGTCGAGCAGGCTGAACTCCGAGTGCGTGTGGAGGTGGACGAAGTCGTTGGCGGCGAGCGGCAAGGATGGCACCTGACGATCGGAGCGGGACCTCGTGCCGTGCTCGCCAGGCTCGAGGAGGGATTGGGCGGGGGCCGTCCCGGAGTCTATCGCCGATGCCGCCTCCAGCGCCCGACGAGGGGCTCATACTCGCCGCCGCGGTCGCAGCTGGACGGAGGTGCACCCGGTGCTCGAGTTCGGGCTCATCCTCGCCGCGCCGAGTGCGCACGACGAGCCGATGACTGATCGGCTGGACTGGTACCGCGCGCTCCTGCGCGCGGGCAACGGGGCGTATGGCTCGGGCTGGCTGCCCGACCACCTGATGAAGCACGACGGCCCGATGCTCGAGGCCTGGACGACGCTGACCTTCCTCGCCGCCGAGTTCCCCTCCTACTCCTTCGGGCATACCGTGCTCTGCCAGTCCTACCGCAACCCCGCGCTCCTGGCGAAGATGGCGGCGACGCTCGACTACCTGACCCGCGGCCGTTTCGTGATGGGCATCGGCGCGGGCTGGCAGGCCGATGAGTACCGCGCCTACAACTACCCGTTCCCGAGCGCAGGGACGCGCATCGCGCAGCTCGCGGAGACCATCGACATCCTGCGCGCCCTGTGGACCCAGTCGCCGGCCACCTACGAGGGCGAGCACTACCAGGTGCGCGACGCCTACTGCGTGCCGCAGCCTTCGAAGCCGATCCCGATCCTCGTCGGCGGGCGCCGGCCGAAGTTCATGCGCGTGGCCGCCGAGAAGGCGGACATCTGGCAATGGGACGGCCCGATCGAGCGGTATCGCCCGCCTTACGACCTGCTGGCGGCGAACTGCGCGGAGCTCGGTCGCGATCTCGCGTCCGTCCGGCTCTCGACCTCGGGCGAGGTCTATCTCCCGACCGATGCCGCGGACTTTCCCAGGGCGCCAAGCTCCAGCTTCATGGATCCGGCGCAGGACCCCGCGGGGGCATACGCCGGCGAGGAGGACTGGGTCCTCGGCCCGACGCCCGACGATGCGGTCCGCGGCCTGATGCCGCTCGTCGAGCTCGGCGTGACCCATTTCACGATGTTCTTCTGGGACCGCGCCTCGATGCAGCGGTTCGCCGACGAGGTGATCCCCCGCCTGCGGTAGCGACGGAGGCGCGCAAATGCGTCATCCGCACTCCCGACGGCGGCCGAACGGCACTCGCGTTGCCGTGCTCGGTCCGCTTCGCTCGGGACATGCGCGACGTCGTGCGGCCGATCGGTGATCCAGCGATGGGGCTGGCGCGTCTCATCACCTTCTCCGATGCGGTCTTCGCGATCGCGGCGACGCTGCTGGTCATCGACCTTCGGCCGCCGCAGACCGCCTCGAGCGACTATGAGGCCGCGCTCCAGGCGTAT
The DNA here is from genome assembly GCA_036262855.1 of Candidatus Limnocylindrales bacterium. Taxonomy (GTDB): domain Bacteria; phylum Chloroflexota; class Limnocylindria; order Limnocylindrales; family CSP1-4; genus UBA5189. The sequence goes on along the minus strand of DATAIB010000038.1, from coordinate 9,062 downwards.
CTGGGCCAGCCGGGCCCGTTCATCGCGACGGCCATTGGCTTCCTCGTCGTCGGCTCGTTCTGGGCGAGCCATCGGCGGATCTTCGCGCTGGTCCGCGAGTCAAGCGGCGGCCTGGTGTGGGCGAACCTCCTGTTCCTGTTCGGCGTCGCCATCCAGCCGTTCCTCACCGCTGCGCTCGCCGAGCATGATCCGAACCGGACCTCGGTGCTCCTCTACACGTTCGGCCAGATCGGCACGTGTGCAGGGCAGCTCACGGTCTGGATCGTCCTGCTTCGTCACCGCACCATGCTCGCCGAGCGGGCGACGCCCCGAAGGATCACCTACGTATCGCTCCAGCTCATGCGGGCGCCTTTGACGTTCCTGCTCTCCATCCCGGTCACGCTGATGGTCGGGCCCGGCCTCGGGATGCTCTCGTGGGCCGTGATGGTCGCGCTCGCCGTGGTCGTGACGAGGCTCTTCCGAGATCTGGAGCACGACCCCGCGCCCGCGGGACACGCGCGGCGGGTCAGGCGCGCAGCAACGCCGGGGTGACGGGCACAATGCGATCGACCCAGCGTGCGTACTGCGCGCCGCTCGGATGCAGCCCGTCGTCGGCGACGAGGGAGCGATCGCCCTTCGCCTCGCGCGAGATGTGGAAGATGTCCACGACCTCGATGCCGCGCTGGGTCGCCAGCTCGGTGATGATCGCGTTGTTGGCCTGGATGCCCGCCGACTGCGTCGCGGGGTCGCCGTAGTCGGCGCCCGCCGGGGTGACCGTGTAGTCGGGCGTCGTCACGACGAGGATGCGCGCGGCCCCCACCTGCGCCACCAGGTCGGACAGGATTCGCTCCACGTTGAGGCGGTACTGGGCTGCCGGTACGCGCTGGACCACGTCGTTGACACCGATCAGCAGGCTGAGGACCTCCGGGCGCAGTGCCGGCACGCGCGGCAGCTCTACCTCGATGACGTCGCGCGACGTGAACCCGTTCACCGCGAGGTTCGCGACCAGCTCCAGCTCGGGGATGCGCGCCACGAGCTGGTTCGGCCAGCGTTCGGCCTCGCCGACAGACGTCCCGATCGTGTACGAGTCGCCCAACGCGACATACCGCATCGGGTGCGCGCTCCCCTGCTGCCCGCCCGCGTCAGGGCAGGCGCGAGTAGGCGTCGACCATGAGATCCTCGAACCGGTCGCGGTCGATGGCGATGCCGACCTGGGCGTTGACCGTCCGACCCTTGCGTTCGACCCGCCGGAGGAGCCCGTCGCACACCGTCCTGCCGCGAGCCGGTCCGGACCCGGTGTCGACCTGCACGTCGTAGTCCGCGACCACAACGAGATCGCCGATCGCGAGGTGCGCCACCGCGACCGCGTCGTGGACGGACATGCGCGGCGTGCCGTACCACTGGCCTTCGCGGGCCAGTGCGTACGCGGCCAGCTCGCCGGCGACAGAGCCGGAGCGGGTGCCGAGCGCCTGGAGCCGCTCCACCGCGGGCTGGTAGAGCACCGCCTGATGGGTCACGTCGAGGCCCATCATCGTGATCGGAACGCCGGATTCGAAGACGATCGCCGCTGCCTCGGGATCGGCGTAGATGTTGAACTCGGCGGCAGCCGTGGTGTTCCCGTCGCCGATCGAGCCACCCATGATGCTGAGGTGCGAGATCCGCGGGGCGAGCTCAGGGTGCAGGCGCAGCAGCAGGGCGATGTTCGTGAGCGGGCCGATCGGCGCGATGGCGACCGGCTCGGGGTGCTCGCGCAGGATCCGCGCAATCAGGTCGACCGCGTGCTCGCTCGAGACCTTGACCGGCGATTCCGGCAGCACCGTGTTGCCGATGCCGGCCTCGCCGTGGATGGCGGTCGCGCGGACGACCTCGCCCACGAGCGCGCCGGGTGACCCCTCCGCGACGGGGACCTCCGAGGCACCGTAGACGTGAAGCAACCGGAGGGCGTTCGTGGTGCAGTGGCGGACGTCCGCGTTGCCGCCGACCGTGGTGACGGCGAGCAGGTTGATCTCCGGCAGCGCGACGGCGAGGCCGATCGCGAGCGCGTCATCGAGTCCGGGGTCGCTGTCGATGATGAGCGGGATGGGGTGCTCGCGCGTCCCGACCGGGGCCGTGCGAGGAACGGCCGGCGCCGGGAAGTACGTGGGGCGGGCGACGGGAACCGCGGGTTCGCTCACCCCTGTTCGTACGGCCGGCCGGCCTCGGCAGGACCACGAACCCGCCCGACGACGCCGGCGACGACGATGATCGTCACGACGTACGGCACGCTCGCGAGGAGCTGCGGGGGCACGGCGACGCCGAGGATCGAGAGCAGCGACTGCACGGCATCCGCGAAGCCGAACACGAGCGCGGCAAAGAACGCGCCGATGGGATGCCATGCCCCGAAGATGACGGCCGCGAGCCCGATGAAGCCCTTGCCGGCGGTCATCTGCATCTGGAAGCTGCCCGACGTGGCAAGCGAGAGGTACGAGCCCGCGAGGCCCGCGATCAGGCCGGCGTAGAACAGCGACCGATACCGAATCGCCAGCACGTTGATGCCGACCGTCCCCGCCGCGGCCGGCTTCTCACCTGAGGCACGCAGCCGGAGGCCCCACCGTGTCCGGTAGATGAGGTACGTGAGCACGATCACGAGGATGTAGGCCACGTACACGAAGGGTCGCGCCTCGAAGAAGATCGGGCCGAGGACCGGGATGTCGGCGAGGAGCGGCAGGCGCATCGCCTGGACCGACGGGGGCGCGTTGTACTGGGTGCTGTGCTGGAGCACGCGGAGATAGATGACGTCGGTGATGCCGACCGCGCCGATGTTGATCACGGTGCCGGCGATGATCTGGTCCACCTTGTGCCGGATGCCCAGCCAGGCAAGGAGGAGCCCGAGCAGGCCGCACGTCAGCATCGCGAGCGCGACACCGACGAGCGTCGCCAGCAGGGCGTTGCTCGTCGACAGGAAGACGAGGCTCGATGCGACCGCCGCAACGAACGCCCCGACGAGCATCTTGCCTTCGAGGGCGATGTTGAACATGCCGCTGCGCTCGGACAGGATGCCGGCCAGGGCCGCCATCGTGATCGGCGTCGCGGCCTCGAGGCTGCTCGCGAGCACGTTGGTCATGGTCGCGGTCTTGCCGTTGATCAACGCGCCGAGCGTCGCCGCGACCCACGGCGCGATCACGACGAGCAGCCAGCGTCGCCATCGGAAGCTGGCGCCGCGAACGAGCTGGAGCACGCCGACGACGATGGATGCGACGCCCGCCGCAACCCACAGGACGCCGACCGTCGTCACCAGGTCCGCACTCGCGCCGCCGCGCTCCTGGAGCCAGAAGGAGAACTTGGCGGTGACGCCGAAGGACGACGACGCCCAGAGCAGGGCGATGACGCCGATCAGGATGAACGCGACGGCGCGGATCCGGGCGGCCCGCAGCGCTCGACGATCCGAGAGACTGTCGCCCGATTCGGGCTGGGCCGCGGAAGCGTGCGCGGCGACGACCGTCGGCTCGCTCATGCCTGCTCCGCCGGTGCGGCCGTCGTCATCGAGGGAACCTCCGGGGAGGGCGGCGTGACCTTGATCCGCCAGATCGAGCGGATCAGGCCGGGCGCCGCCACGAACATGATCACCAGCGCCATGACGAAGATGAGGAGGTCGAATGGGATCCCCGACTGGACGCCCATGAGCTTGCCGCCGTTCGTCAGCGCGCCGAACAGGAGCGCGGCCATGACCACGCCGCTCGGTCGGAGGCCCGCGAGCAGCGCGAGCGCGATCGCGTTGAAGCCGATCTGGCCCGAGATGTCCAGGGACAGCTGGCCGACCGTGCCGATGACCATGAACCCGCCGCTCATCCCGGCAAGCCCGCCGGAGATGGTCATCGCGAGCATCATCGAGCCGCCTGCGCTCATGCCCGCGTAGCGAGCGGCCGTCGCGCTGAAGCCCGACGCCCGAAGCTCAAACCCCTTGGTGGTCCGGAAGAGCAGCCACGAGACGGCGACGGCCATCAGGAGCGCGACGATGAAGCCCCAGTCAAGCCGGATCGTCGGCAGGTCGATGATGTTCGGCACGTCGACGATGGGAACGAGGTTCTTCGAGACCGGCGAGGTGCTGCCCGCGGCGCGGAGCACGGGCGACCGGAGCGCGAAGAACAGCACGAGCGACGAGATGTAGTTGAGCATGATGGTCGTGATGACCTCATGCGCGCCCGTGCGGGCCTTGAGGAGGCCGGGCACGAAGCCCCACAGCCCGCCCGCGATGACCGCCATCAGGATGGCGAGCACGAGGATCACGGGAGCGGGTACCTGGCCCGAGAGGAAGATCGCGGTCATCGTCGCTGCGAGCGCGCCGAGGCGGAGCTGCCCGTCCGCGCCGATGTTGAACATGCCGGCCCGGAAGGAGACGGCGACCGCAAGCCCGCAGAAGATGAGCGGCATCGTCGCAACGAGGGTCTCGGTGATCGGCCTGATCGCCGCCGCGATGTCCTTCGAGTTCCCGCTCTGGAGCGCCGTGAGGACGCGTCCGGGGTCCCCGAAGGCGCCGGTGAGCATCGCCCCGTAGGCGCGTGCCACGCCGCCGAGCGCGCCGCCGATGGCCGCGCCGGGATCCGTGGTCAGCTGGGAGAGGTGCTCGAAGTCGGTCAGCACGATCACGATCGCCCCGACCAGCAGCGCCGTGATCACGGACAGCGCCGGGACGACGATCCGGCGGCCGAGGCTCCGCGCGCGGGTCATGCCGCGACACCCCCGCCGAACGTCGCGCCGCCCATCAGCAGGCCGAGGTTCTCGTACGTCGCGTCGTCGCCGCTGAGGATGCCGACGATCCGACCGTCGAACATCACGGCGATTCGGTCGCCGACCGCGAGCACCTCGTCCAGCTCCGTGCTGACGATCAGGATCGCGGCGCCCGCGTCCCGCTGTTCGACGAGCCGCCGGTGGATGTACTCGATCGAGCCGACGTCGAGGCCGCGCGTCGGCTGTGCGGCCACGACGAGCTGGACGGGCACGGAGAACTCGCGCGCCACCACGACCTTCTGCTGGTTCCCGCCCGACAGCGCGCCGGCGTAGGTCTCGATGGACGGCGTGCGGATGTCGAAGTCCTTCACGCCCTGCGCGGCGCGCTCGCGAACCGCGTTGAGGTCGAACACGCCGTTGTGGCTGTAGGGCGCCTTGTGGTAGCTGTCGAGGATGTAGTTCTCCGCGATCGTCATGGTGCTGATGAGGCCGTCGCGACCGCGATCCTCGGGGATGTGCGCGACGCCGAGGTCGGAGACCTGGCGCGGGGATGCCTTCTCCGTGTGGTGGCCGCCGATCGTGATCGTGCCCGAGTCCGCCGAGCGCAGCCCGGTGATGGCCTCCACGAGCTCCGTCTGGCCGTTGCCCTGCACGCCCGCCACGGCGACGATCTCACCGGCCCGGACGTCCAGGTCCAGCCCCTTGACCGACATGTCGAGGCGGTCGTTGCGGACGAAGAGATTCTCGATGTGCAGGACGACGTCCGCGGGCTTGGCCGGGCCCTTGGGCACGATCAGCTCGACGTCCCGGCCGACCATGAGGTTGGCGAGCGTCTGGCGGGTGGCGGTCTTGGGATCCGCGGTGCCCGCGACGCGCCCTCGGCGCAGGACCACGATGTCGTCCGCGACCTCGAGGACCTCGTTCAGCTTGTGGGTGATGAAGATCACCGTCGTGCCGGCGGCCGCGAGCGATCGGATGATCCCGAACAGCTCCTCGGTCTCGTGGGGCGTGAGGACCGCGCTCGGCTCGTCGAGGACGAGGATGTCGCTGTGGCGGTACAGCGCCTTGATGATCTCGACGCGCTGGCGCACGCCGACGGGCAGCGACTCGATCCTGGCGTCGGGGTTCACGTCGAGGCCGTACTGCTCCGAGAGCTCGACCACGCGCTTGCGCGCGGCGGCTCGATCGAAGGTCTTGAGTGGCCCCTTCACCGTCTCCGCGCCGAGCGCCACGGCCTCGACCACGTCGAACACGGGGACGAGCATGAAGTGCTGGTGGACCATGCCGACGCCGGCGGTGATCGCATCGACGGGGTCGCGGAACACGCGCTCCTCACCGTCGATGAGGATCTGGCCCGAATCCGGCCGGTAGAGGCCGGACAGGATATTCATCAGGGTCGTCTTGCCGGCGCCGTTTTCGCCGAGCATGCCGAGGACCTTCCCCCGATCAGCGGAGATCGAGATCCGATCGTTGGCGAGGACGCCCGGGAACCGCTTCGTGATGTCGCGCAGCTCGAGCCGCATCAGAAGCCCTCAGGTGGGTGGATGGAAAACCGCCCCCGGTCCGCGGTGCGGATCGGGGGCGGATTGCTGGACTGGGTTGGTCGCGTGCCTGCCTAGCAGGCGCGCTCGCCGAGGAACCGGCAGACGGTCAGGGTGCCGTCCGTGAGCTTGGCCTTCAGGTCTTCGATGTCGGCCTTCAGGTCAGCCGGGATCTGGGCGTCGAAATCGTGGAAGGGCGCCAGGAGCACGCCGTTGTTGCGCAGCGTGCCCGAGTAGTCCGTGCCACCGAGGTAGCCACCCTCGACCTGGTTGAAGAAGTCGAGGACGGAGACGTCGATCGCCTTCTGCGCCGAGGTGAGGATCGCCGCGTTGGTCGGAGGGCCGATGGAGATGTACTGATCGGTGTCGACACCGATCGCCCACTTCTTGGCCTCGAACATCGCCTTGATGGTGCCGTTGCCCGTGGCGCCCGCGACCGGATGGACGATGTCCACGCCCTGGTCGAGGAACGTCTTGGCGAGCTCCTCGCCCTTGGCCGGGTTGACCCACGTGTCGTTGCCGCCCGAGCCGCCGACGAACGTGCCGGTGGACGCGGGATCAGCCGAGCCGCCATCCCAGCCGAGGAGCTGGACGGGCGTCGCGGGGGTCTTGTGCTGGTTGTACCACTGGATGCCGGCGTAGAGGCCGTCCATGAAGCGGGTCACGCCCGGGAAGGCGAGGCCGCCGTAGGTGCCGATCTTGCCGGTCTTGGTCCAGCCCGCGGCGAGGTAGCCGGCGAGCATCGCGGCCTGGTCGACCTGGTAGTCGAGGCCGGTGAAGTTCTTCGGCTGCGGGGTGTCGTCCGCGTTGCCGCAGGTGAAGTCCGGGCCGCAGGCGTTCCACGCCGTGTCGACCTGCGCGAACGCGATCGTCGGGTTGGCAGCCGCCGCGTCAGCGGTCGCCTGCGACTGCAGGAAGCCAACGGTGACGATGGCGGTGCAGCCCTGCTCGATCAGCGTCTGGATGTTGTTCGCGTAGTCCGTCGAGCCCTTGGCCTCGCTCTGGTGGACCGTGTAGCCGGCCGCTTCCGCGTCCTTCAGGCCCTTCTGCGCGAGGTCGTTGAAGCCCTTGTCACCGATGCCGCCGGTGTCGAATGCGACGCACGCAACCGTCTTCTTCGCCGCCGACTGGCTCGCCGGAGCGCCGGAAGGCGCTCCCGCCGTGCCCGGCGCCGTCGTCGCGGGGGCCGTCGTCGGCGCCGTCGATGCGGTGCCCGGGCCACAGGCCGCGAGGATGATGGCTGCAGAGGCCCCGAGGCCAAGCAGCCGCTTGGAGATCGTCAACTGTGCTCCTCCTCCATGAATTTCCGGTGCTCCATGGAGCGTCCGGTCGTCCGGGCAGGATACGCTAGCCATGTGCCCCGCGTCGATGGCCTGCGCATGATCGATTCCGACTCCCGGGAGCGACGCCGCGAGCGGGCGACGTGGACCGCGGAGCTCCTCGACCTCGAGGCCGGCAGGATGCCGTTTCCCGTCCTCGACCGCACCGCGATCAGCGCGCTGCTGAGCTCTTCGCCGCGGCCGCGGATCGCGATCGTCGGCGCGTCGCCGAACCCGACGCGGCCGTCACACGGCGTGCTCGTCGACCTGCTCGGGCTCGGCTTCGATTGCGTCCCCGTGAACCCCACCGCCGATGAGGTCGCCGGAGTTCGGTGCTACCCCACGGTCGGGGCGGCCGTCGAGGCGACCGGCCCGGTCGACATCGTGGACGTCTTCCGGCTGCCGCCCGCCTGCCCCGAGCACGCTCGCGAAGCCGTTGCGGTCGGTGCGAAGGTGCTGTGGCTGCAGCTCGGGATCGCGAGTCGCGAGGCGGGCGAGATCGCCGCGGCGGCCGGCCTCTCGATCGTGATGAACAAGTGCCTCGCGGTCGAGGCGGCCCGCGCGTGACGCCCACGGCGACCGAGCTGACCTCGCCGGTCGAGCTCGCGATCCAGGAGGTCGCGAGCCGGCCCGATGCGGGTCCGCTGGACGCGGCAACGGTTCCCGCCTCGGAGGCAGCCCGGATCGCGGACGAGTCCGGCCTCGGATCGACGGTGGAGCTCGCGCTCGCAGCGCTGCCGGTCGCGCGCCGCTTCTCCCGACCACGGATCTCCGGGTACCGCGTCGCGGCGGTCGGCATCGAGGCGGAGACCGGCGACCTGCTGCTCGGCGGGAACCTCGAGTTCCCCGGCACAGAGCTCACGACAACGATCCACGCCGAAGGATTCGTCGCCCTGCGCGCACGCCGGCGCGGGCACACGCTGGGAACGCTTGCACTGCGCATCGCCTACCCGTGCGCGCACTGCCGGCAGGTCCTGTCGGAGTCGGGGGCCGCGGACGAGCTCGTGCTCGTGGACACGGAGGGCGCCCGACTGCGCCTCGCCGACCTGTACCCGTGGCCGTTCCGGCCGACCGCGCTCGGCATGGACGGCGACCTCGGCAGCCGTGTGTCATGGCCGGGCCTGGTGCAGGTGGAGGGCGCCCCGCCGCCGGACGTCGCGTCCGAGCTCGTGGAGGCCGGCCGGCACGCGCACGCGCCGTACTCGGGTGCACCGAGCGCCGCGGTGCTGATGACCCGGGACGGCCGCCGGTTCAGCGCCGGATGCGTCGAGAGCGTGGCGTTCAACCCGTCGATCAGCGCGCTCCAGGCGGCGCTCGTCGAAGTCGCGGCCGCAGGGATCGAAGCCACGGAGATCGCCGAGGGCTGGCTCGGGGCGAGCAGGGACGGCGCCGTCGATCCCGAGCCGGGCTTCCGTGCGCTGCTCCGGGCGGTCGCGCCGGACGCGTCCGTCGGCGTCGTGCGCTGGCGCACGGGCGCCTGACGGGCTCGAGGAGCTGGCGGGTGGTCGATCGTTCG
>DATAIB010000037.1:0-4213 GCA_036262855.1 Candidatus Limnocylindrales bacterium | reverse complement strand
GGCGCCTCGTCAGCATCCCTTGCGACCCGCAACCGACGCGTCGGGGTGATCGGGACGCCGGCCACGATCCGCTCGCACGCCTATTTCGGGGCGATCAAGGACGAGAACCCCGCGGTCGAGGTGTACGAGCACGCCACGCCGACGTTCGTGCCGATGGTCGAGGCCGGCCTCCTCGCCGGCGATGAGGTCGAGGCGAACGTGCGCGAGGCCCTTGCGCCGCTTCTCGGTGAGCGCGATGCCCACGGCGAGTTCATCTTCCCGATGCCCGAGTCGGCCCGGATCGACACGCTCCTGCTCGGCTGCACGCATTACCCGCTGCTCAGGAACGTGATCGCCGACGTGGCGGGCGACGAGATCGCGATCGTCGATTCCGCGGCCGCAACCTCCTCGGCGCTGGCGGAGCTGCTCTCGATCAACGGCCTCGACGCGCCGAAGGGCACCGGGACGCACGTCCAGCTGACCACCGGCCACGTGGACCGCTTCCGCGGTATCGCCGAGCGGATGTTCGGTGAGGCATTTCCCGACGTGGCGGGTGTCGACCCGGCGCCGGTCCGGGCGTGACCTCGAGCGCGATGACCGAACCATCGAACGACGACCGGCCGGCCACCCCGAAGCGGACGCAGTCGCGGTCGGGCGGCTGGCGCGCCGATCGGCGCTGGCAGGCCGGGTTCCTGCTCGGATCCGCGATCGGCGCGGCAGCGACCGTCATCGGCCGGCGAGCGGAGCGGATCGCGCGTCGCGGCCTCGTCGACTGGGCGGCGGTCGAACGAATTGCGATCCGCCGGGCCGAGAAGGCGCCGGGCGGGCTCTCGGCCCTCGAGCTGAAGGCCGCCGACGGCGCCTACCGCGAGGCAATGGCGCGCGTCGTGCCGCGGCTCGGCGAGGCACTCGGGGTCGCGTTGCCAGGCGTGGTCGATCGCTCATCGGTCGTGGATCGCGCGGGCTGGATCCGCGCGAATGTCGGAACGTTCCGGTCGCTGATCTCGCGGATGGAGCAGGACCTGCTCGACCAGGTCGTCCCCGAGGGCGGTGGCTTCACTCGGGCCACGATGGCGCTGGCCAACCGCTGGGTCACGAGCCAGCAGCTCGGGTTCCTGCTCGGCTTCATGGGCACCCGCGTGCTGGGCCAGTACGACCTCGCGATCCTGTCCGCGGAGGCCGAGGACGGCCGGCTCCTGTTCGTCGAGGAGAACATCCGGGGCACCGCGCACGCGCTGGGCATCCCCGTCGCGCCGTTCCGAACCTGGATCGCGCTGCACGAGACCACCCACGCGTTCGAGTTCGAGGCGCATCCCTGGCTCCGGCCATACCTGGCTGACCGCCTCGAGCGCCAGCTGAGCCTGTTTTCGGGCAGCGCCGGCACCCTCGGGCGTGACACCCTGCGGGCCATCGGGCGCGCGCTCCGCGGCGACACCGCGGGGGAGCACTGGATGGAGACGGTGATGGGCGAGGAGCAGAAGCAGCTGTTCCGCGAGACCCAGGCCGTGATGAGCCTCCTGGAGGGATTCAGCGACTACGTGATGGACGAGGTGGGTCGCGGTCTGGTCGAGGGCGTCGAGGTGATCTCGGCGCGCTTCCACGAGCGCCGTCAGCGCCGCTCCGGGTTCGAGCGCGCCGTGCTGCGCCTCACGGGCATGGACCTCAAGCTCGAGCAGTACGCGAAGGGCGAGCGCTTCGTGCGCGCCGTCGCGGACGCGCGCGGCCGAACCGCCCTCGCGCGGATCTGGGACGGCCCCGAGACGCTGCCCACATCCGACGAGATCGCGAAGCCCGAGCTTTGGATCGCGCGCGTGCTGCCGAGCCCCGCGTGAGCGCCACCGCCGGGCCCGGTCGCGGGCCGAACGGCGTGCCGCTCGCGATCGCGGTCAGCCCCATCCTCTCGGCACGGATCCGGCCGCAGGACCTGGAGCGGATCCAGGCCGCTGCGCCCGGGTCGCGGATCGTCAACCTGTCCGTCGAAGGTCTGGCCGATGGGCCGGTCGATGACGTGGAGGTGCTCCTGCGCGGCTGGCTCGTCGCCGAGGCGTTCGACCGACTGCTGGCGCGCGCGCCGCATCTCACCTGGGTCCACTCGGCCACTTCCGGCGTCGAGCGCGCGCTGACGCCGGCGGCGCTCGCACGCGACGTGCTGGTCACGAACGCGCGGGGGGTGTTCTCGCGGCCCATCGCCGAGCACGTGCTCCTGATGATCCTCGCGATCAGCCGGCACCTGCCCCAGCTCATGGAGCTCCAGCACGAGCGAACGTGGCAGCCGCTGGAGGGCCGGGAGCTGCGCGAGCTGACGATCGGCATCGTCGGCTACGGGTCGCTGGGGCGGTCCGTGGCCAGCCTCGCGTCCGCGTTCGGGGCCCGCGTCATCGCGATGCGGCGGCGGCCCGAGGCAGGCGGGGATGCGGCGGGCGGCCCGGACGATGACGGCGAGGATTTTCCATTCGAGCCGCGCCTGGATCGGGTCGTCGGCCCCGACGGCCTCCACGACCTGCTCGCCGAATCGGACATCGTCGTGCTCGCGGCGCCGCTCACCCCGGCGACCGAGGGCTTCATCAACGAGGCGGCGCTGGCCGCGATGCGGAAGGACGCGTGGCTCATCAACGTCGCACGCGGCCGGCTCATCGACGACACGGCACTCATCCGCGCGCTGCGTGACAACCGGATCGGTGGCGCGGCGCTGGATGCCTTCCGCGACGAGCCGCTGCCCCAGAGCTCGCCCTACTGGGAGCTTCCGAACGTGATCGTCACCCCGCACACCGCGTGGTCCTCGGCGCGGGTGCTCGACCGCAGCATCGATCTGTTCTGCGACAACCTGCGACGGTTCACGCGAGGCGAGCCGCTGCGGAACGTCGTCGACCCGAGCGCGGGCTACTGATGCCCGCAGCCGCCACGTAGCCAGGTGCAGATCGCGATCGTCGGGCTTGCCGGCAGCGGCAAGACGACCGTGTTCAACACGCTTACCCGCGGGCACGCCGAGACCGGCGGCTACGGCGCGTTGACGCTCAATGTCGGCGTCGTGAAGGTGCCGGATGCGCGCCTGGATCGTCTTGCCGAGGTCTTCAAGCCGAAGAAGATCGTGTACGCCGACGTGACGTACGTTGACCTGCCGGCCCCGCCCGCCTCCTCGGAGGGGCATGTCGGCACGGAGGAGCTGCCGGCCGAGCACCTCGCGCGGCTTCGTGAGTCCGACGCGCTGCTGCACGTTGTTCGCGCGTTCGACGACCCGTCGTTGCCGCACCCGTCCGGCTCGGTGGATCCGGCGCGCGACCTCGAGCAGCTCGACCTCGAGTTCATCCTCGCGGACCTGTCCATGGTCGACCGGCGGCTGGAGCGGCTGGCCGCGTCGGGCCGCCACGGCAGCCCGGCGGAGCGGGAGGCGAACGAGCGCGAAGAAGAGGTCCTGCGCCGGTTGAAGCCGGAGCTGGAGGCGGGTCACCCGATCCGCGACGCGGGGTTGTCCGAAGACGACGCGAAGCGAGTGCGCGGGTTCCGGTTCCTGACGGAAAAGCCGGTCCTCGTGCTGCTCAACGTCGGTGAACGGGACATCGCGGGTGCGCCCGCGCTTGCCGCCCGCATCGCCGGCGAGTACAAGCACACGCACGCGATGGTCGAGCACCTCTCCGCGAAGATCGAGATGGAGCTCGGCGAGCTGGACCCCGCGGACGCAGCCACGTTCATGGAGGAGCTTGGGATCGCCGAGTCCGGGCTCGAGCGGGTGATCCGGCTCTCGTACGAGCTGCTCGGCCTGATCTCGTTCCTCACGGCCGGCCCGGACGAGGTGCGCGCCTGGCCGATCCCGTCCGGCTCCACCGCGGTCGACGCGGCGGGCACGATCCACACCGACCTTGCCAAGGGTTTCATCCGTGCGGAAACCGTCGCGTACGAGGACCTGCTGAAGCTCGGCTCCATGGCCGAGGCACGCAAGGCCGGGCGACTTCGCTCGGAGGGCCGGACCTATCGAGTCGCCGACGGCGACGTCGTGGAGATCCTCTTCAGTCGCTGAGGCGCGGCCGCCGATGCGCGGCCGCCGAGGCCGCGAGGGTGACTCGGGCGGCTAGTTCATCTCCCCCTGGAGATCGGCGAGGACGGATCGGTATTCCGCGCTCTCGGCGATGCCGGCCTGATCGTCGAGCCCGATGAGGCGGTTCTCCGCCTCGACCATCGACACGTGCACCGACGCGGCGAGCTTGTCATCCGAGACGAACGTGAAGCCGTGCTCGCG
>DATAIB010000036.1:0-5040 GCA_036262855.1 Candidatus Limnocylindrales bacterium | reverse complement strand
TCATTCGCCGGTGAAGGTCGGCGGGCGCTTCTCGAGGAAGGCGGACATGCCTTCGCGGTGGTCGTCCGTCCGGCCCGCGAGGTCCTGGATGTGCGCTTCGTAGTCAAGCGCCTCGTCCAGGCTGCGTGACCATGTCGTCGCGAGGGCTCGCTTCGTGAGCGCGATCGCGCGGGGCGCGCCAGCCGCGAGCTTGGCGGCGACCGCCCGGGCCTGCGGTAGCAGCTGATCCGCGGCCACCACGCGTCCGATCAGCCCGATCCGAGCCGCCTCCTCCGCCCGCACCGGCTCGTTGAGCAGCGCCATCTCCGCGGCCCGGGCATCGCCGACGAGCCGCGGCAGGAACCACGTCGCACCGCTGTCCGGCACGAGACCGACGCGCCCGAACGCGAGCGCGAATGACGCGCTTTCCGAGGCGAGACGGATGTCGCACGCAAGTGCCAGTGCCGCCCCGGCACCCGCCGCCACGCCGTTGATCGCGCCGACGATGGGCTTGGGTGAGCCGTGCATCGCGCGGATGATCGGGTTGTAGCGCTCGCGGACCTCGACCCCGAGCGGCGCAGCATCGGGTTCGAGCCGCTCCTTCAGATCCTGGCCAGCGCAGAACGCACGCCCCGCCCCGGTGAACACCACGGCCCGCACGCCGGCATCGCGATCGACCGTCCGGAACGCCGCCAGCAGCGCCTCCTTCATCGGGACGGTCAGCGAGTTCAGCGCGTCGGGCCGGTTCAACGTGATCGTGGCGACCCGCGCCTCCGCGTCGACATCGACGAGGACCGTGTCGGAAGCGGAGGTCACGCGCGGGGCCTCAGCGAACGAAGGGCACGAGCTCGTGCTCGGCGCCCACGATCTCGAACAGCGTTCCGTGGATCGGCTCGGAGGCGCCATCGGAGAGCTCTGCGACGAACGCCGCGAACTGATCCGCGAAGGCCCCATCGCCGGGATTCAGGGACCCGGCGACGAGCAGGTCCCGATCCGGCAGCCCGATCAGCACGCGGGCCGGTCCGCCGCATTCGCCTGACAGGTGGGTTCGAACTTCAGCCAGCAGGATGCGGGCAGCGTCTCCGCCGTCGCCCGTGTCGGACGAGATGAGACGGCGCTCGCCTTCGAGCTCGCCGCTCCACGGGGCGGCCGCGGACCACGCGCGCAGGTTGTCCATCGCGGCGGCCCGCAGCGCCTCGACCCCGACGCCCCAGGTCAGCAGGTGGTCGGCGTTGATGACGACGTCATACGCGGGCTGGCGAAGCACGTACACGATCGACAGCGACGCCGGTCCGTCGTCGACGAGCGGCAGCGCGTGGGTCTTCGTCCCCTCGTGCGCGAGCCGCGCCGCATCCAGGTCGTCCAGATGCGCGCCGTGCATGCCGGACGGCCGCAGGGAGGGAAAGACCGTTTTCGACGCGGCGGCCCAGTCGTGCTCGGGCGCAAGGCTCCCGCCCGCAGCCCCGATGGCGCCACCCGCGCCCACAGCGCCGGCGTCCTGCTCGTTCGTCGACATCAGCGACCCTTCCACTGCGGCGCGCGCTTCTCGGTGAACGCGGCCATGCCCTCCGCCTGGTCCTCGGTATCGAACAGCAGATAGAAGTTGCGCCGCTCGAACTCGAGGCCCGCCTCGAGCGGCAGCTCCTCTGCTCGATTGACCGCGGCCTTCGCCGCCATCACCGCGACGGGCGGCATCGATGCGATCCGGCCCGCCAGCTCGAGTGCCGCCTGGACCGTCGCCTCCGACGGCACGACCATCGACACGAGCCCGTGGGCTTCGGCCTCGCGCGCGCTCATGTTGCGACCGGTCAGGATCAGCTCCATCGCCTTCGCCTTGCCGATCGCTCGGGTCAGCCGCTGGGTCCCACCGGCGCCCGGCATGACGCCGAGCTTGATCTCCGGCTGCCCGAACTGGGCGTCCTCGCCGGCCACGAGGAGGTCGCACAGCATCGCGAGCTCGCAGCCGCCGCCAAGTGCAAAGCCGCGGACCGCCGCCACGATCGGCTTGCGGATGCGCTTGATGCGCTCCCAGCGGTGGAAGGTGTCGTCGACCGTCAGTGTGGTGGGGGTCTGGGCGGCAAGCTCCGGGATGTCGGCGCCTGCAGCAAAGGCTCGGTCGCCCGCGCCCGTGAGCACGATCGCGCGGCACGCGGGATCGCGGTCGAGCGCCTCCAGTGCATCGGTGATCGCCTCGATGAGCTCGAAGTTGAGCGCATTGAGCACCTTCGGCCGATCCATGACGAGCAGCGCCACGCCGTCGATCGGCCCGTCGGGCCCGTGCGCCGGCAGGGATACGTGGAGGATCGGTTCCATCGGCGCAGTATCCACCGCAGGCCTAGCCGCCGACCTTGCCATCCAGCAGGTCCGGGGCGTCCTCGACCACGAGGAACGTGGCCAACCCCGGCGCGATCTCGCGAAGGATCCGTCCTGCGGCGCGCATGGGATCCGAACGCAGGCCCTCGTCGAGCGCCGCCCGATCGTCGAAGTCCATCGCGCACGCCATGACGAAGTCCGTGTCGGCCCCGAGTGCCTCGCGGACGCGCCAGACCCGCGTGGCTCGCAGCCCCGGCGTCTGCGCGACGAGGGGCAGGTGCTCGTCGCGATAGCGCGTCTCGAACGTCTCGAGCGCGTACGGGCCGCCCTCGGGGGCCTTGTACAGGACGAGCAGCGTGGTCATGCGGGAACCTCCTTCGAGCGTGCTCGGCTTACGGTCGGGTGGCTGCCTCGGCGCGCGCCTGCGCGACCGATTCGGTGGCGCGATAGAAGCCGGACATGGCCTCGTTGAAGAGGCCCGGCCGGCGCGACATCACCTCGTGGCCGCAGTCCGGCGCGATGAACAGCCGACCGGCGGGGAACTGGCGCGCGAGCCCCGCGGCGTGCTCGGTGGGCACGAACGGATCGCGGTCACCGGACACGACCATCGCCGGGCAGTCGATGCCGTGCAGCTCCGCCGGCGTGAGCAACGGCTGCACCGCGACGTCCGCGGCGATCGCGGGCAGGAGACGCTGCCACGCTCCCTCGCCCTGCCCCTCGTCGTGGCGGCGCGACAGGCGCGCGGCGAACGCCGGATCACGGGCGAGGATCGACTCGGGATCCATCAGCTTCCGCCCCACGCTCGCGCGGGGCTCGCGGTGGGGCGTGATCCCGACGACCACCAGCGTCCGCAGCCGCTCCGGGTGGCGCGCCCCGAACATCAGCGCGGTCATCGCGCCCATCGAGAACCCCACGAGGTGGAACGAATCCAGCCCGAGCGCATCGACGAAGCCCGTGAGGTCATCCACGAGCCACGAGTATTCGAAGCCGTCGGCGGCGTCCCAGCGCGTTCGGCCGTGGCCGCGCGCGTCCGGCAGGTGGACCAGGAACGCCTTCGACATCGAAGGGATCTGGGCCGCGTAGTCCTCGCGCCCGAGGGACGTCGCGCCGTGAAGCAGGACCATCGGCGGCCCAGCGCCGTGCACGTCATAGCCGATGTCGAGCCCGTTCGCCCGGATGGTCGGCACGCGCCGTCAGCCCTCCGGCTTGCCTTCGACCGGGCTGTCGGCGCCGCGCTCGACGCGCAGGTACCGCCGCCGGAAGTACAGGAGCGGCGTGACGCCGTCCGGTCCGGGCTCGTCGTGGCCCGGCGCGTCGAGCGCGTCCACGCGCCCGATGAACAGGTCGTGGTCGCCGGCGGAGAACGTCTGGACGACCGTGCATTCGAGCGACGCGATCGCGCCGTCGAGCAGCGGCAGCCCACCGGTTCCCGGGTGCCAGGAGGCGCCGCAGAACTCTTCGCGGCCTGGCGATACGGGCGCGTGCGCGAAGCAATCGGAGAGCGCCTGCTGGCCGTCGCCGAGGATGTTCACGGCGTACCGGCCGTGCGCTCGGACCATCGGCGTGATGAACCGGCTGCGATCCAGCGCGACCATGACCAGCGGCGGATCGAGCGAGACGGACGACAGCGCATTCACGGTGATCCCCGCGGGCAGCCCGCCGCGCGCGTCGTCGAGCGTGGTCACGACGCTGATCCCGGTCGCAAATCGGCCCATCACGAGCCGGAAGGTCTCGGGCGCGGCGTCCATCGGCACGAAGTCTAGGCGGGGCTCGTTCCGGGGGCCGCCGCCGCGGGCCTTGACCCGTACAATCCGCGTCGATGACCACCGAACGCTGGGATCGCGCCGCGCTGGTGCCGGTCCGACGCGGCGAGCGCCGCGCCGAGATCGTGGCGCTGCCCGCGGGCGAGCCCACCGTCGACGAGCTGTTCACGTTCATGCGCGACGCCGAGCGCCGCTTCGAGACGCTGAAGATGCGCATCGAGGAACGCACCTGGGGCGCCCGCGGGGAGCAGGTCCAGGCAGTCGACGTGGCGATGCGCCACCCCGGCCACGCCCGCGTCGTGACCTCGACGCCCGGCAATGCCGCCGCGGGCCACCACGAGCTGTGGATCTCCGACGGCGAGGTGGTCCGCACGTTCAGCGCCGGCCACAGGCTGGGCACGAGCCGGCCAGTCCGGCCGCGCGTCCGCGGCCTGGACCCGAAGACCTATCCGGGGAGCTCCACGGTCTACGACCCGATCACGGCGCTGCCTGCCGAGACGCTGCCAGAGCTCTTCATCCACCCGGCGGGCTACTGCCAGAACGTGCTCGCCACCGGCACCACGTGGATCTCCGGCACGGATCGGGTCGCCGGTCGCGAGGCGATCGTCATCGAGTGCGACCACCCGCGCGCGGTCGAGCGCTATGTCGATCGCCCGGACTACCACGTGCAGGTGTTCGTCGACCGCGTCGACGGGGTGATCCTGCGCCTCGTCGAATCGGTCGGGGGCGAGGTCACGCGCGACGCCGAGGTCATCCATTTCGACCCGGACGCGGCCCTCCCGCCGACGACCTTCGACTTCGAGTTCCCCGAGGGCACGACCCTCCTCTACTAGGTCCCGCGCCGGTTCGCGCGGCGTATGCTGCGCGCGTTCCACGCGTTCGATCACGGTCAGTTGCGTCGCTCTGGAGGGAGGTCGCCGGTGCCTGGTCCATCTCGCGAGGAGGCCATCCAGCAGGACATCAAGGACCTGCACGGCCTCGGCTA
>DATAIB010000035.1:0-2728 GCA_036262855.1 Candidatus Limnocylindrales bacterium | reverse complement strand
ATGGCCGGGGTCGAGTTCCGGTTGAAATGATCGAGCGTGGCGAGTCGGGCTCGCCCGCCGCGACGCCAGGGCGAGGGGGCTTGGCCCCAGGGATGGCCGCGCCATGACCCGGCGCGGCCGGAGGCGCATCCTCCTCGCCATCGCCGCCGCCCTCGCCGGTGGGATCGCCGCCCTGGGCTACGCGATCCGGGCCGTGCGCCCACCCGCGCCGCCTGGCCGGCGCTCGACGACCAGCCTCGCGGTGCGGGTCACCGATCGGGGCGTTCCGGTCGCTGCTCGTGTCCTCTTGCGCGACGTTCATGGCGCGCCGCTCCACATGGGCAACCTCGATCTCTACGGCCGGCGACAGGGCGCCCAGGCCTGCGTGATCGCGCCGGGCGTCGTCGGATCGTGGGACGGCTTGATCCTCGGCTACGGCACCGCGGACGTGCCGGTCGGTCATGATCACTGCGTGCCATCGCCCGCGATCCCGTATGGCCGCTACCAGGTCGTGGCGTGGCGCGGCATCGAGTACGAGCGCTATGAGGGCGAGGTCGATCTGTCCGAGGGGCGTGGCCGGGTCGAACTGGCGATCGCGCTCGACCGCGCGTGGACGCCACACGGCGTGCTCGCCGCCGATCTGCACGTGCACGCCCGGGCGTCGAACGACTCGGGGTTGCCCAACCCACAGCGCGTGATCGCGCAGGCCGCGGCCGGCGTCCAGGTCGTTGGACTCTCGGACCACAACACCAACGGCGATCTCGATCCGGACATCGCCGAGCTGCATCTCGAGGGCGTGATCGCCTCGATCGCCTCGGATGAGCTGACCTCGGAGGAGCTGCACGTCGGGGTCTACCCGGTCGAGGTCGTGCGCGGTGCGCCGCGCGGTGGTGCCCCGTCCGGGGCCACGATCGGCAAGGCCGGCGCGCGGGAGCTGTTCGATCTCGCGCACGCGATGCCCGGTCATCCGATCGTGCAGCTCAATCATCCGCGGTTTCGCGTGACCGCGCTGTACGACGGCGCGCGCTGGGACGGGGTGGCGTGGCCACCGCCGTTTCCGCTCGGGTTCGACGCCGTCGAGGTGCTTGCCGGCTACACCGCGTTCAACGTCCCCGGAGACCGCCGGTTTGACGATGGGGTGCGTGACTTCTACACCCTGGTCGATCACGGCCACCTGGTCGCGCCGCTCGGCAACAGCGACACCCACGATCTCAACTGGGTGCTCGACGGCACGACGCGCAGCTACGTGTATGTCGACGATCCGCGGACGTCGCCGTTCGACCAGGCTGACTTCATCGCAAAACTCCGTGCCCGCCGGGTGGTCGCGACCAGCGGACCGTGGCTCGATGTCGAGGTCGCGGCGAAGAAGGGCGCGACGCCGACGGTTGGGCCGGGTCAGGCGCTGCACGCAAGCCACACCGCGTGGGTCGAGGTCACCGTGTCGCACGCCCGGTTCGTCCAGGTCGATCGGATCCGGATCACGGTCGGCTCGCCGGGCGGCCCCGCGCTGGCGGAGGCCATCGATGTGCCGGCGGGCCTCGGCAGCTATCACTGGGCCGGTGCGGTCACGCTGGGAGACGCCGACACCTGGATCGGGGTGACCGCCGACGGTGACACCCCGCTGCCGGTCGAGCAGACCGGCTCGTACCAGCAGGACCGGTGGAACCGCCCGGGCACAACGCCGTTCGCGATCGCCAGCCCGATCCTCATCGATGTCGACGGCGACGGCCACTGGAAGCGCGGAGACGCCGATCTCGTGCTTCGCTCCACAGAAACGCGTTGACCTTCGGTCAACGGTCCCTGTTCCGCGTCGATCGAGAGGGGGCCTGCCCGCCCCCTCTGGCCCGGCGAAGCCGGGCGGATCATTCACGACTGGCGACCGCGCGTCGCGTCGCGCGGGTTCGTTGATCCAGTGGGGCCTGCCCGCCCCCCTCCGCCCCGGCGAAGCCGGGCCACTCACCCCTCCGCCCGGCGCTGCGCTCATGGCATGCAGACCCCGTCGTAGCCCTCGAGCCCCGCCGGGGGTGGTCCCGCGGGCCGGCACGATTCGGGGTAGGGGCATCGCCGGCTGCCATCGGTCTTGCAGACGCCGTTGGGCTTGGTGGCATCGCCTGGCGCGGAGGCGCCGAGTTCCGGGACGCACCGTCCGGTCACGCGGTTGCATGCCGTTCCGCTGAACGCATTGCCGCACAGCTCGTCTGGATTCGGCCCGCGGTTGCAGTTCGAGGTTTGCGCCAGCTGGGCGCACTGCGACCGATCCATCCCGAGCTGCGCGAGCAGGAAGTCGGCCGGCGCGTCATAGGATACGCCGCCACTCGGGATGGGGTGCTCGGTCGGTTCCCAGAAGTTGATGCGCGTGGCCTGCGCGTTGGGCATGTCGAAGCTGCCGCAGAGCACGCCCGACAGGCCGGTATCCAGGAACGCCGAGGGTGATTCGAACAGGCGGTAGACCGAGAGCGGGCCCGCGGCGCCGGTTTGCATCGCCTGGTGGCACGTCGTGCAGTTGGGCTTGATGACCTGATCGAACAGCTGGCGATGCTCCTGGGTGTCGCTCCATGCCCTGGGAAACCACGCATGCCGGCTCGGGGTCCCCGGGACGTTCAGCGCGCCGCCATAGAGCGCCTCGAGCATCTCCTCTTGGGCCGGGGTCAGCGGCGTACGCGTCGACAGCCGGTTGATCCTGCGGATCCGCTCCTCCTGCGCCGCGCGCGTGAACTCGCGCGTTCCACCCGCGCCGTCGGCGAACACC
>DATAIB010000034.1:0-6359 GCA_036262855.1 Candidatus Limnocylindrales bacterium | reverse complement strand
GGGCGAACTGGCCGAGTACATCCTCCTCCCCGGCGACCCCGACAGAACGGCCCGCATTGCCCGGTTGCTCGACGACGTCGAGCTCGAGCGCCGGCACCGCGAGTTCGCCTCGGTCACGGGCACCTACCGTGGCCAACGCGTATCCATCGTGTCGACGGGGATCGGCACGGACAATGTCGAGATCGCGATGGCCGAGATTCTCGCCATCACGACGCGGCCGACGTTCATTCGCGTCGGCTCGTGCGGCGCCCTCCAGCCGGAGATGGGCCTCGGAGATCTTGCGATCTCCACCGGCTCGGTCCGCCTGGAGACGACCACGAGCTGGTTCGTCCACGACGGGTATCCCGCCGTGGCGGACTACGAGGCGGTGATCGCTCTCATCGAGGCCGCCGAACGGCTTGGGAAGCGCTATCACGTGGGCATCACGGCAACGGCACCGGGCTTCTTCGGTGCGCAGGGCCGCCCGATCCCGCAGCTTCCCATCCGGTACCCTGACCTCGCCGAGGACATGAGGCGCCAGCGCGTCATGAACTTCGAGATGGAAGCCTCGGCGGTGCTCGTGCTCGCGGGTCTGGCGCAATGTCGAGCGGGCGTGGTCTGTGCGGTCTACGCGCAGCGCACGACGGGCGACTTCATCACCGGGACCGCAAAGGACGAGGCGGAACGTGCCTGCGTGGAGACGGGGCTCGATGCCCTGCTCATCCTCGCCGGGATGGACCGCAGGAAAGCGGCAGCAGCGACGGATCGCTGGCGACCGTCACTGGGACTCTAGAAAGCGCAGCGTCAATCCGGGCACCGGGTCCGGGGCGCACGGGAGCAACGGGAGGACCTCGAGCAATGGCGATGGCCTACTGCGTCAAGGACAAGATGAAGGTCGAAGTCGCGAATCCGCAGCAGATCACGATGAAGAACGGCAAGAAGGCCCTGTCCGGCACCTGCCCGAAGTGCGGCACCAAGGTGTTCAAGATCGGGGGCTGACGCCCAACTTCGCGAGTCCTGGACCCCCGCCGGGCAACCGGCGGGGGTCCTTCTGTTTCTCCCGCCATGCCACTCGGACCGACATCTCGGGCCGGAACGCCTGCCATTCAAGGCCGCACCGCAAGGGTCCGGAAGCCCTCGGCTGGTAGAATTCGGGATGAACTTCTGATCGAAACCGAGGTTTCGCCCTGACTCCCCGACCCGTCATCGCAGTCGATCTCGGCGGGACCCAGATTCGCGCCGCGGTCGTGCAGCCAGACGGCACGCGCCTTGCCCGGAATGACCGTCCGACCCCGATCGAGCTGGGACCCGACGCCATCGTGGCTGCCTGCCGCGACGCAGCGCGCCAGGCACGGGCCGACGCACCCGCCGACGTGACCGCGAACCTCGCCGGCATCGGCATCTCGTCGCCCGGACCCGTGGATCCGCGCGCCGGCGTGATCGTGGAGCCGCCCAATCTCGGCCCGCGCTTCCGTGACGTGCCCATCGCGGCGGAGCTCTCCGGGAGCGAGGACCTGCCGGCATTCCTGGATCGCGACACGAACGTCGCGGCGCTGGGTGAGCGCGCCTTCGGGGCTGCCCGCGACGTCGACGACTTCATCTACCTCACCGTCTCCACCGGCATCGGCGGCGCGATCGTCGCCGGCGGCAAGCTCCTGCACGGCCCGGACGGGTACGCCGGCGAGCTCGGCCACGTCGTGGTCGACATGAACGGCCCACGCTGCGGCTGCGGCGGGATCGGCCACGTGGAGGCCATCGCCGCGGGCGTGGCGCTCGCCCGCCATGCCGAAGCGGCACTCGCAACCGGCGCGTCGCCGTTCCTCGCCGATCGGGCACGCCAGCTGCCGCAGGGCGACGAGCTGTCCGCGAAGGATGTCGCCGAGGGCTCGCTTGCCGGCGATCCTGCCTGCGTGGAGCTCATGACCCGCGCCCGGCGTGCGCTCGCAGCGGGCTGCGTCGGCTACGTCAACACCTTCAACCCGCACCGCATCGTGATCGGCGGCTCCATCGCCGACGCGGAAGGCGAGCGCCTGCTCGGCCCGATCCGTGAAGCGATCGCTGCGGAAGCGTTCCAGGTGGTCGCACGGAAGGTGCGCGTCGTTCCCGCCGGGCTGGGCGGCGACGTGTCCCTCGCAGGCGCCCAGCCCCTCGTCATGTCCCGACTCGAGGCACCCGCCTCGCCCATCGAATATGCCCTTCCAGGAGGTACCCGAGCATGACCGTCCGCGTCGGCATCAATGGCTTCGGCCGCATCGGCCGCCAGTCCCTCAAGGCGATCCTCGAGCGCGCGCCCGAGGTCGAGGTGGTCGCCGTCAACGACCTCGTCGACACGAAGATGAACGCGCTGCTCTTCAAGCACGATTCGACCTACGGCGCATATCCGGGCACCGTCGACCACACCGACGACGCCCTGATCATCGACGGCCGCGAGATCAAGGTCCTCCAGTACAAGAACCCGGCGGAGCTGCCGTGGGGCGACCTGGGCGTGGACATCGTCCTCGAGTCGACCGGCATCTTCACCGACGCCGAGAAGGCGAAAGCCCACCTCGAGGCGGGCGCGAAGAAGGTGATCATCAGCGCCCCGGCGAAGGGTGAGGACATCACGATCGTGCTCGGGGTCAACGACGACAAGTACGATCCTGAAGCCCACAACATCATCAGCAACGCGAGCTGCACGACGAACTGCCTCGCGCCCGCGGCGAAGGTCGTCCATGACCTCCTCGGCATCGAGCGCGGCCTGATGAACACGATCCACAGCTACACGAACGACCAGCGCATCCTCGACGTCGCGCACAAGGATCCGCGCCGGGCACGCGCCGCCGGCCTGAACATCATCCCGACGACGACGGGCGCCGCGAAGGCGCTCGCCCTCGTGATCCCGGATCTCAAGGGCAAGTTCGACGGGTTCAGCCTGCGGGTCCCGACGCCGACCGTGAGCGTCGTCGACTTCACCGCCGACGTCTCGAAGTCCACCACGGCCGACGAGCTGAACGAGGCGTTCCGCGCGGCCGCCGCCGGCCCGATGAAGGGCATCCTCGGCGTGTCCGACGAGCCCCTCGTCTCCACCGACTTCCGGGGCGACCCGCGCTCCTCAATCATCGACGCCGCGTCGACCATGGTCCTCGGCGGAACGATGGTCAAGGTCATTGCGTGGTACGACAACGAGTGGGGCTACAGCTCGCGCTGTGCGGACCTCGTGCGCATGGTCGCGGCGAAGCTGCCGACCGGCGCGGCGGCCTGACCGTGGACAAGCTCACGATCCGCGACGTCGACGTCGCCGGCAAGCGGGTCTTCGTTCGCGTCGACTTCAACGTGCCGCTCGAGGACGGCAAGGTCACCGACGACTCGCGCATCCGCGCTGCCATCCCGACCATCCATTACCTGCTCACCCACGGTGCGCGGGTCATCCTCGCCAGCCACCTCGGGCGGCCGGACGGCAAGGTCCAGGACGGACTCCGCCTCCGGCCGGTCGCGGAGCGCCTGTCGCAGATCCTGGGGCGCAACGTCCCGGTGACCGGCGACGCGCTCGGCATCGGCACGGTCGACGCCGTGAAGCGCCTTCGCAACGGCGAGATCCTGCTCCTCGAGAACCTTCGGTTCCATGCCGCCGAGGAGAAGAACGATCCGGCGTTCGCGCAGCAGCTCGCCGACTACGCGGACATCTACGTGAACGACGCCTTCGGGACGGCGCATCGGGCGCATGCCTCGACGGTGGGCGTCGCGAAGCTCCTGCCGGCATATGCCGGGTTCCTCATGGAGCGCGAGATCGCGATGCTCTCGACGCTCATGGAGAGCCCGACGCGGCCGTTTGCCGCGATCGTCGGCGGCGCCAAGGTGTCGGGCAAGCTCAAGGTCCTCGACCACCTCATGGACAAGGTCGACGTGCTCGTTCTCGGTGGCGGCATGGCGAACACGTTCCTGCTCGCGCAGGGCCGGTCCGTCGGCAAGAGCCTCGCCGAGCACGACATGGTCGAGGAGGCGCGTCGTGTCCTCGCCGCTGCCGAGAAGGCCAACGTCCAGGTGATCCTCCCGGTCGACGTGGTCGTCGCCAAGGAGGTCACGCGCGGCACGGAGTACAAGACGATCCCGGCCGAGAAGATCCCAGCCTCGTGGCACATCGTCGACCTCGGCCGGCAGACGCTCGACCTCATCGAAGGCGCGCTGGAGGCCGCCCAGACCGTGTTCTGGAACGGTCCGCTCGGCGTGTTCGAGATCCCGTCGTTCGCCCACGGCACCCGTGCGATCGCCCGCTACCTCGCCACGCGTGCCGACGCAGGCGCGACCGTGGTCGTGGGCGGCGGCGATTCCGTGGCCGCGATCCAGCAGCAGGGGATCGCCGAGCACTTCACCCACATCTCGACGGGTGGCGGCGCCTCGCTCGAGTTCCTCGAGGGCCGCGAGATGCCGGGCGTCTCCGTGCTCCAGGACCGGCCCGTCCCCGAGCCCGTGAGGCCGGCGGCCAAGGCCCGGTCGAAGGCTGCCGCGAAGGCCGGAGCGTGAGCGACCGGCGCATCGCGAGCATCCACGGACGCGAGATCCTCGATTCGCGCGGCAACCCCACCGTCGAGGTGGACGTCGTCCTCGCGGACGGCACCCTGGGCCGGGCCGCCGTCCCGTCGGGCGCATCGACGGGCGTCAACGAGGCGGTCGAGCTGCGCGACGGTGACAAGGCTCGCTACGGCGGCAAGGGTGTCCTCAAGGCGGTCGATGCCGTGAACGGCGAGATCGCGAAGGCACTTTCCGGCATGGACGCGACCGAGCAGGCTGTGGTCGACGATCAACTGATCGACCTGGACGGCACGCCGACGAAGCGCCGACTCGGCGCGAACGCGACGCTGGGCGCGAGCCTGGCCGTCGCGCACGCAGCGGCAAATGCCGGCGGGATGCCGCTCTACCGCTACCTCGGCGGCTCGAACGCCACGACGCTGCCGGTCCCGTTCTTCAACATCCTCAACGGCGGCAAGCACGCCGTGGACTCCACGGACTTCCAGGAGTTCATGGTCGCGCCGGTCGGCGCCGAGACGTTCGCCGAAGCGCTCCGAGCCGGCTCGGAGGTCTTCTGGGCGCTCAAGGGCCTGCTGCACGACGACGGGCGCTCCACCGGCCAGGGCGACGAGGGCGGCTTCGCGCCGAGCCTGCCGTCGAACGAGGCCGCGGTCGAGTACATCCTCCGGGCCATCGAGAAGGCCGGCTACCGGCCCGGCGAGGACATCGCGCTCGGGCTGGATCCCGCGGTGACGTCGATCCTCGTCGAGGGCACCGGCGACAAGGACAACCCGGGCCGCTACCGGCTCGAGACCGAAGGCCGGACGCTCGAGTCGGATGAGCTCATCGACCTCTGGGCGTCGTGGATCGATCGCTACCCGATCGTGAGCCTGGAAGACGGCATCGCGGAGGACGACTGGGCGGGCTGGCGGGCGCTCACGCAGCGCATCGGCTCGAAGGTCCAGCTCGTCGGCGACGATTTGTTCGTGACGAACACCAACTTCCTCGAGCGCGGGATCGCCGAGGGCTCCGCGAACGCCATCCTGATCAAGGTCAACCAGATCGGGACGTTGACCGAGACGATCGGCGCGATCGAGATGGCCCGCGCGGCCGGCTGGGCGGCGATGGTCAGCCACCGTTCCGGCGAGACCGAGGACACGACGATCGCGGACCTCGTGGTCGCGCTCGGAACCGGGCAGATCAAGTCCGGCGCTCCGTCGCGCTCGGAGCGCGTCGCCAAGTACAACCGGCTGCTCCGGATCGAGGAGGAGCTCGGCGCGAATGCGCAGTACGCGGGACGTGCGGCCCTGGCACGGTCGCGGTGAGGGCGCGATGAGCCGCTTCGTCGATCGCGGCGCGATCGTCGCCGCCTATGTCGGCATCGGCATGGCGATCACGATGGCGATCAGCTTCCTGCTCGTCGTTCCGATCGAGATCGCGTACCTGCTCCTGTCGGTGCTGGGCGCGATCGTGATCGGGTACTACGCGAATGCGCGCGCGCAGCGGCGGCGAGGCGAGTGGCGGCGCATCCTCCCGAACTCGTTGTGGGCCGGGGTGGTGATGGGCATCACGCTGGCCATTCTCCTCGTCGGCAACAAGGCGCTGTTCTTCTTCGCCGACTCTGGGTATCCGGACTTCAACCGCGTCGAGAACGGCGCACCGGTCGGGGACACCTGCCAGACCGGCGCCGACTGCGTCTACCACCGATACCTGAAGCTCCAGCCGGACGTTCTGGCCAATGCCGGCGTCACGGACGCAGCGTCGTTCAGCGACCTCTATTGGCGCCAGCAGTGGTCGACGGCGCAGGGCCTCGTCGTGGCGGCGACCGTGGCGGCACTTGCCGGCGGTCTCCTGTTCGGCGCAGCCGGACCGCGCCGCGAGGAACGCGCCATGCA
>DATAIB010000033.1:0-6595 GCA_036262855.1 Candidatus Limnocylindrales bacterium | reverse complement strand
GCACGGGAAGGCGGGCGACGACCTCGTCCTGGACGTGCCGCCGGGCACCGCGGTCTACGACGACGCGACCGATGAGCTGATCGGCGATCTCGTCGCGACCGGGCAGTCCGTGATGGTGGCCCGAGGCGGGCGCGGCGGTCTCGGGAACACGCATTTCGCCACCTCCACCCACCAGGCGCCCAAGCACGCGCAGAAGGGCGAGCCGGGCGAGGAGAAGTGGGTCCGCCTGGAGCTGCGGCTCATCGCCGACATCGGGCTCGTGGGCCTGCCGAACGCCGGCAAGTCCACGTTGCTGGCGGCGCTGACCGCTGCCACTCCCAAGATCGCCGATTACCCGTTCACCACCCTGGAGCCGAACCTCGGCGTCATGGAGCTCGACGACCGTCGACGCCCCACGATCGCGGACGTGCCGGGGTTGATCGAGGGCGCCAGCACGGGAGCGGGACTCGGCCATGCCTTCCTGCGCCACGTCGAGCGGACCCGGGTCCTCGTGCAGGTCGTCGATGGTTCCTCGCGCGACCCGGAGTGGGATTACCGCGTGATCCGGGATGAGCTCGAAGCGCACGACCCTGCGCTGCTCGAGAAGCCGACGCTCATCGCCTTCAACAAGCTGGACCTCGCGGGCGCGGCGGACGCATGGCCCGCGTTCCGCGGCGCACGAGCCGGCGATGGCATGCCGGTCGTCGCCATCGCCGCCGCGACGGGGCAGGGGATCGACGCCTTCCGCGACGGCATCGCCGCGATCCTGCCCGAGGGCGACGAGGCCGACGCGCTGCCGGAGCCGTCGGGGATCGTGGTCCATCGGCTCGACGCGGCTCCGGATCGCGTGACGGTGCGGCTCGAGGCGGCCGGCGTGTTCCGCGTCATCGGTCGCCGGATCGAGCGGCTGGCCGCCCAGACCAACTTCGAGATCGAGGAATCCGCCGAGCGCTTCCAGCGCGATCTCGAGCGACTCGGCGCGGACGCGGCGCTTCGCAGCGCGGGCATCCAGGCCGGCGACACGGTTCGCGTGGGCTCGTTGGAGCTGGAGTGGGGGGCGGAGCCCTGGAGCACGCGCCGGTGACCGACGCGTCCACCCTGAAACCGCGCGTCGGCATGATGGGTGGGACGTTCGACCCGATCCACGTCGGCCATCTCGCGATCGCGGACGACGTGCGCGAGGCCCTCGGCCTCGAGCGGATCCTGTTCGTCCCCGCCGGCACGCCGCCGCACAAGCCGGCTTCGGACGTGACGCCGGTCGAGCATCGGGTCGCGTTGGTGGAGGCCGCGATCGCGGACAACGACGGCTTCGAGCTCAGCCGCATCGAAGTCGACCGCCCGGGCCCGTCGTACACGGTCGACACGGTGGAGCAGCTCGCTGCCACCTTCGATGTCACGGTGATCCTGTCGGTCGAGACGTTCCACGAGCTGCCGACATGGCACGAACCTGATCGACTCTTCGCCGCCGCGCACGTGGCGGTCGTGCCTCGTGAGGGCTACGCTGCCCCCGACCCGGCGTGGCTGGCTCGGACGTTCCCCGGCCGCGAGGATCGGGTCAGGTACGTGGAGGCCCCGCACCTGGGCGTTTCGTCGACCGGGATCCGGGCTCGCGTCGCTGCCGGGCGCACCATCCGCTACCTCGTCCCCGGTGCCGTCGCGTCGTACATCGACGCACACCGCCTCTACCTGGAGACTGCCGCCACGTGACCGCACCCATTCGCAACCCGAAGGGCCTTCCCGCCCGCGCCGCCGCAGACGTCGCCCGCAACGCCACGCCGGCCGCGGGCGAGCAGCCGGCGATTGACCTTGCCCGGCGCATCGTCGAGCTCGCTGAGGACAAGAAGGCTGCCGACATCGTCCTGCTGGACCTGACGGGACTGACGACCGTCGCCGACTACTTCGTGATCGCGTCGGGCGGCTCCGAGCGGCAGCTCGACGCAATCGCGGAGGGCGTGATGTCCGGGATGCGCGACGAGAAGGTCCACGCGTACGGGCGCGAGGGGACCGCGGCATCGCACTGGGTGCTGGTCGACTTCGGGTCCGTGGTGCTGCACGTGTTCACGCCGCCCGAGCGCGACTACTACCAGCTCGAGCGTGCCTGGTCCGAGGCGAAGACGATCCTGCGCGTCCAGTAGCGCGGCGGTTCGCGCCGCGTTCGGCGGGCGCCGGGCAGGCGCCACTCGGCGGGCGTACGGGGTGATGGGGTACCTGCGGGTCATATAGGTTCGATCGGCGTGGTCGCAGCATCGCGCCATGTCCACCGCACGGGATCGATGCCCCGCCTGCAGCCGGCTCCTCATCAGCAGCCGGTTCGACGCGACCTTCCGCCTGCCCGACCAGAGCGAGCGGCTGTGCTTCGGCATCCCGGGTGGCCTGTGCGCCGACTGCCACCAGCTGTACATCGACCCGGACCTCATCGAGCTGCTGGATCTCGGGCCCGGCCGGTGCACCTTCGCGATCGAGAGCGATCTCGTGATGCAGGAGCGCGCCTGGTCCATGTGACCGTCGGCGGGTAGTCCGCCGGCTCGCGCTTCCGTGCGGCCCGCTCGCCTCAGCCCGGGGCGACGCGATCAGTGATCCAGAGATCGAATGCCAGGCGATCGCGCGCGTCCGTCGATCGACGCCCACCCACGCCCTTGATCTGCGCGTCCAGCTCCACGAGCCCCTCCAGCGCGCCATCGAGCTCGCGAGCGCTCCAGCCCTTCGCCTGGCGCGCCAGGGTCTCCGCGCGGAACGGCACGAGCCGCATCGACCGAACGAGGGAGCCGGGGCTTTCGCCGCGGTCCAGTCGGTCCTGGACTTCGATGAGCTCCCGGAGCCGACGATGGAGCACGGCGAGGAGGATCGGCGCCGGCTTGTCCTCGATGAGCCGCTCCAGGAACTCGAGCGCGCGCGTCCGCTGGCGCATGCCGACCGCATCGACGAACGCCCACACGGAGCCCGGCACGGCCTCGGCGACGAGCGCCTGCACGTCGGCGATGGTCACCGGCTCGCCCGTGCCGTGCCGGAGGGCCAGCTTTTCCAGCTCGGAAACCGCGACCCGGCCCTGCTGCGCCCGTTCGACGTCTCCTTCGCGCACGTACCCGCCGACCCGCTGCGCGAGCTCGCGGGCGGCACCGGGCCCCAGCTTGATCTCCCGCTCGCGGGCGCGAATCTCGATCCACCCGGCGAGCGAATCCTGGCGCGGTGCCTGCAGCTGGCGAACGTCGCCGCCCGCGTTCCGGATCGCCTCAGCGAGGGGCTTGCTGGGCGGATCCTTTGCGCCCGACTCCGTCTCCTCCACGATCGCGAGACCGTTGCCGGGCGCCACATCCGCGAGCGCCGCGATCAGCGTCTGGCGGCCCTCGGTGCTCCGGATCAGCGGTCCGGCGCCCTTGACGATCGCAAGCGAGCCCGCGCCGAACATCGTCGCGGTGCCCAGACGCTCCCGAATCTCGCCGAGGAGGCGGCCGGGATCGCCTCGGTCGACATCCGGGCGCCACCGCTCCGGCGAACCCTCCGGGAAGCGGTTCGTGTCCCTGCGGAACGCGTCGACCGCGGCGTCCAGCGAGTACGCGTCGTCGCCCCAGAAGTAGGCGAGGGGAGCCGTTCCGCGGCCCTGTGCGGTCACCGAGGATCGGGCCGTTTCCATCGTCGGGATGGTAGCCGGGAGTGGTCACCGGATCGTTCACGAGATCGGGCAGGCGCCCGATCGTTGGCGTCACGGGCGATGGCGGCCCTGTTCGAACGCTGGGCCAGCCGGGCGCCTCGGGCGCATCCGGTGGTGCGGCCGCGACCCCGTCTGCGTTCGGCCCCGCGGCGGGGACGGCACAGAGAAATGCACTCGACTGGATCGTGGCGACCGCCGTCTTCGTGGCCCGCGGCGTCGGTGGGGGCGGACCCGGCCTGCCGCCCGACGCCCTGGCGCGCACGGACGTGCCGTCGAGCGTGACGTCGACCGAGCCGTCGAGGTCGGTCCGAAATGTCCTGCCGGCGATGGCGTGCAGTCGATCGATCGTGGCGGGCGCTGGATGGCCGTACGGATTCCCCAGTCCCGCAGACACGACCGCGACCTTCGGCCGGACGGTCTCGAGGAACGCTTCGGTGGTCGCGGTCTTCGACCCGTGGTGCGCGACCTTCAGCAGGTCGAGCCTCGGCAGTCCCCGCGCGAGCAGCTCGGGATCGACGCCTTCCTCGACGTCGCCCGCGAGCAGGAACCGCTGCGAGCCGATCTCGCCCAGCAGCACGATCGAGACGTTGTTGATCGACGTCCCGCCGTCGGGCGGGTGGAGCGGCACCCGGTTCGCGTCGGGCCAGAGGACGCGAAATCGAATCGAGTCCAGCGTGAGCCGATCGCCGGTCGAAAGGCGTCCGCGCGGCGGCCCGCCATGCGCGAACGCCGCCGCCCACGCGTCGTACCCGGGCCCCGGACCGATCATGCCGGGCTCGTACACCCGACCCACCTTGTACCGGGCGAGCAGGGGCGCGAGTCCCGCCACGTGGTCCTCGTGCGGGTGCGTCAGCACCAGGATGTCGATGCGGCGATCCCAGGGCGGAAGGCGCTCGTCGAGCGCGAGCAGGAGGCGCGTGGGATCCGGACCGCCATCGACGACCATGCGTCCGCCCCGGTCGCCGACCACGAGGATGCCGTCGCCCTGCCCGACGTCCATGACGATCACGTGGACCGCGCCGTCGGGTCGATACGCGAACGCGAGTGCCAGCGCGATGGTCGCCGACGCGAGCGCGAGCCCGGCGACTCGGGCACCTCGCTGCGACCGCGCCGCGGTGCCATGCCCGGTACCTACAGCAGCTCGCCGGACCTTCGGCGTTGCGACAGCCGGCGCGAGCGGTCGACGAACGCGCGCGAGGATGGCGTCGCCTCGCAGCGCGCCAACGGCGATGAGCAGTGCGGAGATTGCCGCAGCGACGACATCCCACGGCGGCTCGAGCGCCAGGCTTGCGAGTGGCAGGCCCGCACCGATCCGAACCGTCGTGACCATCGCGGCATACAGCACCCACGCGGGGAGCCCGACGAGGGTGGCAACGACGCCGGGCACGCCGAACCCGGCGACCAACCCGGCGACGAGCGCGAGCGCACCAGTCGCCATCGCGGCAGGCACGAGCGGGACCACGATGAGGTTCACGAGCGGCGCGACCAGCGAGAGCCGCCCGAAGTCGAGCAGGACGATGGGCGTCGTCGCGGCCTGGGCGGCGAACGACACGCCGAGCACGTCGGCAACGAAGCGGCGGGCCCGGCCCGGGTTCTCGCCCGCGAGCCGCTTCGTCAATCCCGTGCCCCACGCGAGGATCCCGGCGGTCGCGAGCGCGGAGAGGCGGAACCCCGCGTCGTCGATCCAGGCGGGATCCATGAGCAGCAGCGCGCTGCACGCCCAGCCGAGCGCCGCAACAGCGCTCCCGGGCCGCCCAACCTCGCGCGCGAGCAGCGCCACGCCTGCCATGGCCGCCGCCCGGACGACCGATGGCGACGGCCCGACGAACGCCACGTAGATGACGATGCCGGCCGCGGTCAGCAAGGCTCGACGCCGGCGTCGGACGCTGCCCGCGAGGGCCCCGAGGGTCGACGCGACGATGGCGATGTTCCAGCCCGAGATCGCGACGACGTGGCTCGCGCCCGCCGTCGTGAACGCGGCGGCGAGGTCGCGGTCGACCAGGTCGCGAAGCCCGATGAGCACGCCCGCCGCGAGGCCCGCCTCGGGCTCGGGCATCGCGCGTTGCAGACCGGCCGCGGCGGCCCGGCGCCAGCTCTCGAGCATCCGGCCCATCGAATCGGTGGCCGGGAGCACGTCCAGCGCGTCGGCTCGCAGCGTTCCCGCCGCACCGATCTTCCGCAGGTAGTCGCCGTACTCGCTCTCGGGCGGAGCACGGATGCCGCCGCGCAGCTCGACGCGATCGCCGGGAACCACCGCCGGATACCAGGGCAGCGTGGCGGCAACCAGGACGCCCGGTGGGTCCTCGAGCCGGACGGTCGCGGGTCGCGTGCCCTGGCGTGGCGCCCCGACCGTCTCCACGATACCGACCCACGGGCCGTTGCCTTCGGGCGTCGTCGGAGGCGGTCCGGCGGGCGCGCCGGCCGCGACGCCGCGAATGCCGATCGCCAGGATGCCCAGCGCGATGGGCAGCACCACGCGCGCTCGCGCTCGCCAGCGTGTGGCCGTCGCGGTGGCTGCGAGGCAGAGGACGAAGGCTCCGACAGCCACGACCACGAGCCCGCCGCTCGCGTCGAGCACCAGCGCGCCGAGGCACGCTCCGACCGCAAGCCATGCCGCGCGCGGCATCAGCGAACCGTGATGAGCGACTTCAGCTGGTCGAACGTCTTCTCGCCGACGAGCTTGCGGTCCCGGAGCTCATCGATCGTCTTGAACGGCGTTGCGCTGCGGGAATCGATGATCTTGGCGGCGGTGACCGGCCCGATCCCGGGCAGCGCGTCGAGCTCGGTGGCCGTCGCGGTGTTCAGGTCGACGAGGCCCGTGCCAGTGCCGGCTCCGGTGCCAGCACCGCCGCCGCCCGACACCGCCGGCGCTTCGTCGCGGGACGGCACGTGGATCTGCAGTCCATCGGTGACCGCCGACGCGAGGTTCAACGCGGTGGCGACCTTGTCCGCATCGACGCGCGGGCT
>DATAIB010000032.1:0-8474 GCA_036262855.1 Candidatus Limnocylindrales bacterium | reverse complement strand
GATCGTGGGCAGCGCCGAGGCGGATCCGGTGCACGGGAAGCTGTCGATGGCCTCGCCGGTCGGCTCGGCGTTGCTGGGTGCCACGGCCGGGCAGGACGTCGATGTCCGGACGCCGCGCGGATCCGTGACCTACAAGGTGCTCTCGATCGACTGAACGAACGCGGCGACGCGATCGAGGGCGTCGTCGAGGACCGGCTTCACGCCGTGCCCGAGCCCCTTGTACGTGACCAGCTCCGCGTGGGCGAGCATCGGCACGGCCGTTCGGAGCAGCTCGATGCGCGCGAAGACGTCCGACTCGCCCGAGAGCAGCAGGACCGGGCACTCGATCTTGGGCCAATGCGCGATTCGCGCTTCCGTGCGCTGCGGCTGGCCGGGCGGATGCAGCGGGTAGCTGAACAGCACGAGGCCGGCGTACCCGGCGCCTGCCGCGGCCGCCAGGCTCGCGACGCGTCCACCGTACGAGTGGCCGCCGGCGATCGTGCCCGGTCCGTCGGGCACCTTCTCGCGCCAGACCGGGACGGCGTCCTCGGCCTTGCGCTTCGGGAGGTCGACCGCGTCGGCGAGCAGCCCGCGCTTCCGGAGGCCCGTGACGAACGGCGCCATCGATGCCGCGTTGCCACTGGCGCCGTGGCCGAGGTACAGGTGCAGGCGCGCTCCGTCCGCCACGCGGGCGCCTAGAGCTCGCGCCGGCGCAGCTGCGAGACCGCCAGCACCAGGACGAGGACCGTCCAGATCCCGGCCCACGCAACGATCGTGATCGATGGCGGGGCGGCCGCGAAGAACGGCGAGCCCTCCGCGACGAACTGGCCCTTGAGCTGGTTGATCACGAACGATGGTTCGAGCCCGTAGACGACGCCCTGCCAGAGCGCATCGGTCGGGAGGAGGTAGCGGATCCCGTCGCTGACCGAGACGAGCGCCGTCGTGCCGATCGCAAGCCCGATCTTGCCCAGCACCCCTGCCATCCACGCCAGGCCGTACGCAACCACGGCGATCGCGCCGCCGGCGATCGGCGGGAGCCTGGTCGACAGCAGGACCGTCAGCGTGAGCAGCAGCAGCGCCTGGCCTGCGAGGTACGCGACGGGGGTGACGACGTCCGGCGGCGTGTACCCGGATACGGCGCCGACCGCGCCGATCGCGAGCAGCCCGGCACCGACGGCGTACGCGACCATGACGATCGCCAGGCCGAGCCAGCGACCGAGCAGGTACGAGCTGCGGCGGAGCGGCCGCGCCAGCATCGCCTGGGCGACGCCGGATTCGAGGTCCGAGGCGATCGCCGGCGCCCCGAAGAACGCCGCGGTCATGACGAGCACGAAGCCGAACATGAAGGCGATGAAGATCAGCACCTGCGAGACGGCGAACTTGATGTCGAGCTCGCTGACGCCACGGTGGCGCGCGCCGTCGATCAGCGCGGACACGCCCAACGCCGTGAGCCCGACCGCGACCAGGGCGAGGACGACGAGGACCCACAGCACGCGCCGGCGGGCGGCCTCGCCGATCGTGAGCTTGGCGATGGTCAGCATCGGGCCAGCATCGATCGCCCCGGGCCTATCGGAGCCACCGAGCGCTGGGGGTCCCGGCCGGCGGCCGGTCGCGCGAGACGAGCGAGAGGAACCGCTGCTCGAGCGACATGCGGCCGGAGCGTACTTCGTGGACCTTCGCGCCCATCGACACGAGGGTCGCCACGAGGTCGGGAACGCGCGCGTCGTCCATCGGCCGGATACGGAGGAGGTCGCCATCCAGCTGGGGCGGGCCGAACCGTTCGATCGCCGCGAGGTCGTCCGGGCTGAGGCCCGTGACGCGCACCTGGGTCTCCGCCTGTCCGAGGACGTCGTCGAGCTCGCCGCTCGCGACGACCCGGCCGTGGTCCAGGATCGCGACCCGATCGCAGACCTGCTCCACCTCGCTGAGGAGGTGCGAGTTCAGGAACACGGCGGCGCCTCGATCCGCCGCACCGCGAACGATCCCGCGGACGTCGACGCGCCCGACGGGATCGAGGGCGGAGGTGGGCTCATCGAGGACGATCAGGGCCGGCTCGCCGAGGAGGGCGGCACCGAGGCCGAGCCGCTGCTGCATGCCCTTCGAGAACTTCCCGACCT
Organism: Candidatus Limnocylindrales bacterium; assembly: GCA_036262855.1. Lineage (GTDB taxonomy): Bacteria > Chloroflexota > Limnocylindria > Limnocylindrales > CSP1-4 > UBA5189. The sequence goes on along the minus strand of DATAIB010000032.1, from coordinate 6,378 downwards.
GCTCGTTCGCACGGTCCTCGAGGCCGACGGTCTTCAGCGCCTCCGCTGCCGCCGTCCTGCGACGCTTCGGCTCGACGCCGGCGAGCTCGCCATGGAGCGTCAGGACTTCACGCGCCTTCAGCCACGGCTGGTATCGGAACAGCTCCGGGAGGTAGCCGATCTTCCGCCGGGTCTTCAGGTCACCGATCGGGGCGCCCAGCACCTTGCCGGAGCCGCTCGTCGCCCGCGCCAGGCCCAGGAGCAGCTTGACGGTGGTGGTCTTGCCGGCGCCGTTCGGGCCGAGGAAGCCGAACACCTCGCCGCGGCCGACGGTCATGGACAGGCCCGCGAGCGCGTTCACGTCGCCGTACCGCTTGCGCAGATCCGTGACGTCGATGGCGGGCATGTCGAGGGAAACCCTGGGCATGCGGCGCATCGTGACAGACAAGGTGGCACGCCGTGAGTGCAACTTTCGTCCCATGATCGAGATTGAGCTCCCGTGCTGCGGCGCCACCGCCCACCTCGAGCAGCTGGCCGACGAGGTCGACTGCGACGAATGTGGCGTGACGCTGGAGTTCGGCGAGTCCCCCCGAACCGAACTCGCGCTCGCGGCCTGATTGCCCGCGCTCCTGCCGACCCCTCGGGGGTGCGCAGGCGGCCGGTACGATTCGGGCCATGGATGAGTCGACGCTGCGATTCGCGCTCGCCGCTGCTGGTCGGCGGCTCGGTGCACGTGGCCTGATCTCGGCCGGCGAGGGCAACCTCAGCGTCCGGCTGGGTGAGGACTCGCTGCTGATGACGCCATCAGGGGCCCGGAAGGACGAGCTGTCGATCGACGACCTGCTCGTCGTTCCGCTGGTGTCGCCAACGAGCGAGGCCTTCCCGCCCGGCAAGCCGCGTCCGAGCTCGGACATCGCGATCCATCGGGCCGCCTACGCGGCGCGAGCGGACGTCCAGGCGGTGGTCCATGCCCACCTGCCGGCGTCGATGGCGCTGACGCTTGCTGGCGAGGTGCCGGACCCACAGGCGTTGCCCGAGACCGCGCACTTCATCCCTCGCCTGCCCTACCTCCCGTTCAGGACGATGGGCAGCACGCAGCTCGCCGCGGATGTCGCCGCGGCGCTGTCGAACGGCGAGGAGCCACTCCCCGGGGCGGTGCTGCTGGAGCGCCACGGTGCGGTTGCCGTCGGCTGGACGCTGGACCAGGCCGTGAACCGGCTGGAGCTCGTCGAGGTCCTCTGCCGAACGTGGCGCGACGCGATGCTCATCCGAGCGGCACGTCGGACCGACTAGACTTCGGGCCGCCGAGCCCCCACCGGGGCGTCCGGTTGGAGGGACGTCGAGGAGGATCGAATGAACATCCGCGCACTGCTTGGCGAAGCGGTGGGAACGTTCGTGCTGGTCGGCGGTGGCTCGCTCGGCGTCGCGACGGCGCTCGTCACGAGCCAGACCGCCGGCTATCTCGGTCTCTTCGTGATCGTCCCGTTCGCGTTCGGCCTCAGCCTGCTGGCTGCGATCGCGATCGCGGGCGACGCCTCGGGTGGCCACTTCAACCCCGCCGTTACCCTCGCCGCCGTGCTCGATGGCCGCGTCCGCTGGACCGCGGGCCTCGGCTACGCAGCCGCGCAGGCAATCGGTGCCTTCGCAGCTTCGCTCTTCGTGCAGCTCACGCTCACCGCGGACGTCGTGAAGGCGACCGTGAATCAGCCGGTCGACTTCGGCGCCGGGCCGGACAAGTGGATCCGCGCATTCTCGGTCGAGATCGTGCTGACCGCGATCTTCATCGCCGTGATCCTGACGGTGGCCCGGAAGCGGCCGAGTCAGGCCGGGTTCGTGATCCCGCTGACGCTGATCGCCATCCACTTCATCGGCATGCCGGCGAGCGGCGCGTCCGTGAACCCGATCCGATCGCTCGCGCCGGCAGTGATCACGGCGAGCTACGACGGCCTGTGGGTGTACCTCACGGCACCCTTCATCGGCGCGATCCTCGGCTGGATCCTGTACCGGGTGCTCAATCCCGCCGACGAGCTCGACGAGGAGTCCGAGTACGGCGACGAGTACGAAGAGGACGCGCTCGAGCCCGGCTGAGTCCAAGCCCTCCCACTTCGCTGCGCTCGCACGCAGCGGCGCATACGCGACGCAGCCCGAGCCGAGGGCTGCGCCGCGAAGCTAGGCGGCGGAGGCGCCCGCGGTCAGTCGATCGAGGATCGTGCCGAGATCCCGCCGGTAGGCGAGGCTCTGGTAGTCGTGGAGCGGGTCCGCGTCGAGCGCGTGCTCCTCGTTCCGCCCGCCCTGGCGCACGTAGACGACCGGGAAGATCGACGTCCCGTCTGACTCGACCGTCATCGCGACCGCATCCGGCCCCTCGCCGTCGAGGAACGAGGTGAGCGGCACGATCCCCTCGTCGCGGACGCCGGCATCCGCATCGAAGCTGACGACGCTGGCGAGGAACGCCTTCTGGTGCCACAGCTCCGGCGCGAGGGTCGCCTCGGCGAGGAGGTGGTCGCGGACGTCGCGAACCGCGATCTCGGGCCGCTTCGGCTCGATGCCGAAGTGGCGGCGCGCGATCTCGCGGACCAGCACGCGGGCGTTGTAGCGCGAGCCGTGCACGGCGCCGGAGTTCGGCGGGATGCCGTGCTTCTTGAGCCCGCCCTGGCCCTGCGTGATCGTGCCGGCGAAGAAGATGCCCGGCACGGTGGCGCTCTCCCAGAAGTCCGTCTGGGCCGGCAGCTTGGACTGCCCGAACGTCGCCACGCCGAGTGCCGGCAGGTCGCGCAGCGGGCAGGTGAACCCGGTCGCGGAGATGACCTCGTCAGCCGTGACGGTCATCGGCATCGCCGTGTCGCTGCGCTCCAGCTGGACGACGAACGAGCCGTCGGGGTTCTTCGTGATGCCCTTCGTGCTCGCCGAGAGGATGTCCACGCCGCCACCGAGGATCGAGTCCTCGAAGGGCTGGACGTAGCGCGCGCGCACCCCGACGAGGGAGCGCGTCTCGATCGACGTCTTGGCCGGTGACGGCGATGACCGCGCGATCCGGCTCGCCCACTGGAGGAGGCCCGAAGCGAGCTCGAACCCGGAGTTCTGCTTGCCGATGATGAACAGGCGCTTGCCGGCGTAGCTCTCGGCATTCCGCGTGTCCGCGTAGTGGACCGCCAGCTCGATGCCCGGCGTGGCCGGGCTGTACGGCTCGGCGACGCCGACCGCGAAGATCGCGTATCGGCAGCGGTACTCGCCGTCCGTGGTCACGAGGGTGAATCGATCGCCCTCAGCCGTTTCCTCGCGGCGCGTCGATTCCCATCGGCAGCCATAGCGGATCGCGATGCCGGCACGCTCCGCGAATGCCGTGAGGTTCGCCTCCATCTCCGGCCGCGAGGGAAAGTCCGAGGTGCCGTCCATGAACTCTGCCGAGATCCCGCGCAGCTCCGGCTCGATCGCCAGCAGGCTGTTCCAGTCCCAGCGCTCGAACTCGCGGGTGTGCCGCTCCGCGGGCGCGTACGGCTTCGTCCAGGAGAGCAGGCGCTGGAAGAACGGCCACTTGCGGAACATGCCGCCCGGTCCCGGATCCGCGGAGATCACGGCGTGCTTGATCCCGTAGCGGCCCAGGAAGTACGACGTCTGGAGCGCGCCCGGGCCGGACCCGACGACGACGATCGGGTACTCGCCCGGCGGGAACGGCCGTTCGTCCTCCATCCCGGGATCGCCGGTCGGCGCCGCGGTCACTGTGATGCGGCGGCCATGCGCTGGTTCGCACCGCGCAGCCGGCGCGCCTGCGCCTGGAGCATCCGGTACATCACCCGCGGGTGATCAACGAGGAAGGCCTCGACGCCCGGCCCGCCGAGCACGATGCACCGGAGCGGCCGCGTCGCGACCACGTCGGCGATCGGTGGCTCGCCGAGGAGCACGGAAACCTCGCCGAAGAAGTCGCCGCGGGCGAGGGTGGCGCGCTTCTGGCCGTCCGCGATGACATCCGCTTCGCCGTCCAGGATCACGTAGAACCCGGAGCCCGTGAGGCCCTGGCGGAGGACGCGTGCGTCCTTCGGGAAGAACGTCTCTTCGAAGCGGCTCGCGACGCCAATGAGCTGTGGCCGCGCCAGGTCGGCGAAGAGCGCCATCCCGGCGATCGCGTCGGCGATTTCCTCACGACTGGCCATCGAGCCCTCCAGGTCCGCGGCCGTTCCGCGGGTCCGTCCCCAGGACCAGCATTCTGCGCTTCCCGCGCTGAGCCTGCGTGCGGGGTTGTATCGTGCATCCCCTGATGACGATGACGCTCGACCACCGCTCCGCGCTGCTTGCCGGCTGCCCGCTCTTCAAGGGCATCGACGCCCAGGGACTTGCAGGTCTCGCGGCGGTCGCAACGCCGGTCGACTTCCCGCCGAATCACGTGATCGCGCGCGAGGGCGACATCGGCATGGGGTTCTTCGTCGTCGTCGAGGGCATGGTCCGCGTCGTGCGCGACGGCGAGGTCGTGGCCCATCTGGGGCCGGGCGAGTTCTTCGGCGAGCTGTCCGTCCTGGACCGGATGCCCCGCAACGCCACCGTCGCGTCCGAGACCCAGACGACGTGCCTCGCGCTCGCGTCATGGGATTTCGAGAAGGTCCTCCTCGAGCAGCCCGCGCTCACCCTGTCCATCCTCCGCGGCGTGGCGAAGCGCCTGCGCGACGTCACCGAGTCCGTTCGGCACTGATCCGGACCTGAGGCCCGACCCGTGGCCGCCGGCACGCTGACCTTCCTCTTCTCGGACATCGAGGGTTCCACGCGCCTGCTCGACACGCTCGGGCGCGAGGCGTACACCGCGGTCCTCGAGCGCCACGCTGCGATCATGCGCGCGGCGATGGCTGCGCACGGCGGCCGTGAGCAGAACACCGAGGGCGATTCGTTCTTCGTCGTGTTCGACGGCGCGGGCGACGCGCTGGCTGCGGCGATCGACGCCCAGCGCGGGCTCGCAGCGGAAGCCTGGCCGGACGATGTCGAGCTCAGCGTGCGCATGGGCCTCCACACGGGCGAGGCGTCCGAGAGCGCCGCCGGGCTCGTCGGCATCGACATCAACCGAGCGGCGCGGATCGCGGCCTCGGCGCACGGCGGGCAGATCGTGGTCTCGGACGCGGTGCGGTCGCTGATCCTGCCCAACCTGGCCGAGGGCGTCTCCCTGCGCGGCCTGGGCTCGCACCGGCTCAAGGACCTGCGCGAGCCACAGCCGCTCAACCAGGTGGTTGCGGATGGCCTTCGCCTGGAGTTCCCGCCCCTGCGATCCCTCGATGCCCGGCCGAACAACCTGCCCACGCAGCTCACGTCGTTCGTGGGCCGCGACCGTGAGCTGGCCGAGGCGGGCGTGCTGCTCGCCGCGAACCGCCTGGTGACCATGACCGGACCCGGCGGCACGGGCAAGACGCGCCTGTCGCTGCAGGTCGCGGCAAACGCAGCCGACGACTTCCCGGACGGCGTGTTCTTCGCGGCGCTCGAGACGATCCGCGACAAGGAGCTCGTCCCATCGCGCCTCGCCGCCGCCATCGGGATCGCCGAGCCGGCGCACCGCACATCCGCCGACGTGCTCCTCGAGTGGCTCGGCGGAAAGCGTGTGCTCTTCGTCCTCGACAACTTCGAGCAGGTGATCGACGCCGGCCCGATCATCGCGGAGCTGCTGCGCGCGGCGCCCGGGCTCAAGGTCCTCGCGACCTCTCGAGCGCCGCTCCACGTGTCGGGCGAGCAGGAGTACCCCGTCCCCGGCCTGCCGACGCCACCCGACTACAGCCAGCTCACGGCGATCGAGCGGGCGCAGCTGCCCGCGGCGGAGCGGCTCATCGACCCGGCGACGCTCACGACATACGAAGCGGTTCGGCTGTTCATTGCGAGAGCCGCCGCGGTCCGTCCCGGCTTCGAGGTCACGAACGAGAATGCCCCCGCGGTCGCGGCCATCTGCGCGCGCCTCCACGGCATGCCCCTCGCGATCGAGCTCGCAGCCGCGCGCGTGAAGCTGTTCTCGCCCGATGCGCTCCTCGCGCGCCTGGAGCACCAGCTGGCAACGCTGGCGGCCGGGTCGCGCGACCTGCCGGAGCGGCAGCAGACCCTGCGCGGCGCGATCGCCTGGAGCTACGACATCCTCGACGAACCGCTGCGACTCCTCCTCGACCGGCTCGCGGTGTTTGCCGGCGACATCGAGCTCGAAGCGGCAGAGGCTGTCTGCGGACCCGCGGCGGAGCTGGGCGTGGACGTCGTCGACGGGCTCCTGTCGCTCGCGAACCAGAGCCTGCTGCGGACGATCGAGAATCCGGACGAGCCTCGCTTCGCGATGCTCGAGACGATCCGCGAGTTCTCGAAGGAGATGCTCGATGGCCGCGGCGAGTGCGCGGAGCTGGAGCGGCGGCACGGCGCCTGGTACCTCGATTTCGCGACGCGCGGCGC
>DATAIB010000031.1:0-6177 GCA_036262855.1 Candidatus Limnocylindrales bacterium | reverse complement strand
GCGCTCGCGAACGATCCTCCGAACTCGATCAAGCACGCTCGGTACCTCCCAACTGGCCGGTCACCAATGCCGGCGCAGGAGGTCAGCCTGCTTGAGCCCCAGGCTCGCTCCCATCCGTCGTGGCCGCGACGTTCGTTGCGGAAGGTTCCGCAAGCCGCTGGCCCCACGCGATCTCGACCTTCGTTCCTTCGGAAGACGAGGTGATCTCGACGTTGCCCCCCGAGGCGACGGCCTCCGCGCGCATGTCCGCGAGCCCACGCCCGGTGCGGACGCCCGTGTGCGTGGTTGCGGTCATGCCGCTGCCGTCGTCGGTGACCGAGAGGAACTGACGTGGCGCCGCGCCGAAGCGGATGGTGGCGTTCCTTGCCCCGGCATGCCGGACGACGTTGTCGAGCGCGAGCAGGGCGACGCGGAAGGCGGCGCGTTGGCGAGCGGCGGCCATGTGTTCCGTGAGGGTGCGGTTGCCGACGCCAACCCACGAGGTGTCGGCCTCCTCGATGGTCACGCGCACCTCGCTGCGCTCTTCGACCCGCTCTGCAAGCCACTCCAGGGCCGCACCGAGCCCGAATTGCTCCAGCACCACCGACTGGCGACCCTGGATCAGCTGCTCCACGTCCGCGAGCGCGCTGCGCAGGTTTGCGTGGACCGGGTCATCGGGATTGCCGGCCGCCTCGGCAGCTGCGGCGGCCCGCCGGAGCTCCGGCAGCACCAGTGCGTGGAGGTCGGCCGCGAGGCGTGCGCGTTCCTCCTCGATGGCCACGCGTCGCTCCTCAGCTGCGGAGGGAAACAGCTCGTCACGCAGCAGCCGCCAGAAGATGGTGATCGTGGCGCCCCGGCGGGTGAGCGGCTGTCGCATCAGGTTCGACTGGGCGCGGCTCATCGGGCCGGCAAGATCGCGAGCCGCACCGATGAGCGCTGCGAGGACAACGAACGCGAGCGCCCATCGAGCCGCGGTCCTCACGACGTCGAGGTTGCGCAAGGCAGGCAGCGCCGGGTCTACGGGAGTGAACAACGCGACCACAGCCGTGACGACGATGACGATCAGGCCGAGGACCACGGCGATCGGGACACCGCGCTGCACCCAGCGCCGGCCCAGGTCGCGGGTCCGAGCGGCGTAGGCACCGGCGATCGCTGCGGCTGCAATGAGCGCGGCGAGCACAAGCGGGATCAGCCACGGCCACACGGACGGGATCGCGTAGTTGAGCGCGCCAAGCGAGAACTCGAGCGCGCGGAACAGGCCGTAGATCCGATATGCGGCCAGCCCTGCGGCGCCCACGCTCAGGAGCCAGGCCACCGTCTCGCGTCGGCGGACCATCAGCGCTGCGCCGCACCACATCGCCGCCGCAATGAGGAGTCCGAACCACGATTCGCCGCTGACGGTTTCGCCGGGGATCGACAGGAGGAACCTGGCTGCGAAGCCGGCGACCACGACGACAACGGCAATCAGCACCGAGAAGGCAAGCGGCGGCGGGATCGGCCGCTCCTTCATGACGAGCATCAGCTGCCGCCCGCCTCGACCCAGCCCTCGCGCAGCGCGAGCACGGCCAGCTCCGTCCGGGACACCACACCGTACCGATCGAACATTCGCCGGAGGTGGCTCTCAACCGTCCGCGTGGAGATCCCGAGCCGTGCCCCGATCTCGTCACTGCTCGCCCCCGCAGCGAGGTCGCGCAGCACCGCGATCTCCCGATCGGAAGGGACGCGCGGCGTCGACCGTGCGGCATCGAGGGCTGTGGCGGAGAACGCCGTCCCGCCGGCCGCGACGATCCGCACGGCCCGCAGGATCTCGTCGACGTCGGATGCCTTGTCGAGGAAGCCCGCGGCGCCGCGTTCAAACGCCGCACGCATGAGCGACGCACGATCGAACGATGTCAGCACGATCGCGCGGCAGCCGGCGGCCCGCGCCGCCGCGACGACGCCGAGCCCGTCGATGCCGGCCTCGAGCTGGATGTCGCACAGGACGACGTTCGGCCCGTCCGCCGCTCGCGCCACCAGGGCCAGCCCGTCCCGCACGGTCTTCGCCGTGCCGACGAGCTCGATGGTCGGCGTGCCGAGGTCGTCGCGAACGGCGGCCTGGATCGCCAGCGCGATCGCGGGATGGTCGTCGACCACGGCGAGGCGGATGGGATTCACGGCGCCATCATCGCAGTCGCAGCGGCGGCTGGATTGCGTGGTTTCACGCCACGCCCACATGCGCCCGGCGTTCAGCGCACCAGGCGATCGAAGAGGTCCGCGAGGGAGCGCTCCGGCGAGTCCGTCACGCCGCCGTGGACGTCCGACGGTTGGATCATCGTGCTCGCGGGGGCAGTGACCCAGCGGAACCGCTCCGGCGGGGCCATCTCCGCTATCGGGCCGGCATCGGCCTCGCCGGCGACGATGCGGCGCGTCGCGTCCAGATGCGCCCGGACCGTATCGAGATCGAGATCCGGTTCGAGGGCGCGCAGCACGGCGACCTGGCGCTCGCCGAGCTCGATGCACGTGTCGAGATAGCCGCGCGTCCGGCAGAAGACGACCACGCCGACATTCACGGCCTCGTTGCGCTCGACGCGGGGAACGACCCGGAGCACCGCGTACTCGAACGGCTGCTGCGCGTCCACGGTCACCTACGCCGCCCGGCTGGCATGGCGGGCGTCCTCCACCGCATCGACGAGCGGCTCACGCGCGGCGACGCGGGCCAGCAGGTAGCGCACGTACGCGTCGCGCTGCTCCCCGGGACCGCCGACCGATGCCGGCAGCGACAGCCACACGTCCGGCACGGCGTCCACGAGCTCGCGGACCAGCGGTTCGGTCACGCGCGACGCGAGCCGGTCATGTGCCTCGGCCAGGGGCCCGGCGAACGGCAGGAGCACGTGCGTTCCGATCGTGGCGAGCGGGCGTCGGGCGTGCTCGTCCGCGTCGCGCCAGGTGTGGTGGATGAACAGCGACGCGCCGTGGTCGATCAGGAACAGCCGGCGGTGCCACGCCAGCAGGTTCGGGTTGCGAGGGGAGCGATCGGTGTTCGTGACAAGCGCATCGAACCACACGACATCGGCCGCGAATGCCGGCTCCGGCGGCCCGTCGGCGCGAGCGTTGAAGGTCAGCGAGCCCGGCAGGAAATCGAGCCCGAGGTTCAGGCCGGGGCTCTTCTCGAGCAGCTCGCCCACCCATGGATCGCCGTCGAGGCCGCCGAGCGACGGATCGATGTCGACGAGCACGAGCTCCGGGACCGACAGGCCCAGGGCTCTTCCCAGCTCGCCGGCGATGACCTCTGCGACGAGCGCTTTCGGTCCCTGCGCGGCGCCGCGGAACTTCACGACATACAGCCCGTCGTCGTCCGCCTCGACCAGGCCGGGCAGGGAGCCGCCTTCGCGGAACGGCGTCACGTACTTCGTTGCGCGCACGGTGCGCAGGGCGATCTGGCTCACGGGCGTAGTGTCGCGCCCCGCTCAGCTCGGCGGGCGCTCGTTGCGACGCGCGAACTCGACGACCTTCGCGATGCGTGCCTCCCGCGTCTCGGGGCGCATGGCGTAGGCGATGTGCGCCAGCTGCTGCTTCCGTACCGACGCCGGCCAGGCGGCGAAGCTCGCGCTCGCCCCGGGCGCGGCGGCGAGGGCAGCCGCGAGATCATCGGGGACTTCGAGCCGTTCGGGCCCGTCCAGGATCGTCCAGTACCCGTTCGCCTTCGCCTGTTCGATCACCGCGAGGCCGGCGGGACGCATCTGGCCATCGCGGATCAGCCGTTCGACGCGCGCCTTGTTCGAGGCAGCCCACGGGCTCTTCGCCTTCCGCGGTGCGAAGTAGATCTTGCCGCGCTCGTCGTCGATGACCCCCGCGGTGGAGTCCACCCAGCCGAAGCAGAGCGCCTCTTCGACGGCGGCTTCGTACTCCAGAGCCGCGGCGATGCCCTTGCGCGCTCGAGCGGTGACCATCCACACGCCACTCGACGTCGCGTGGTTTGCCTCGAGCCAGCTGCGCCACGCGTCGCGCGAATACACCTCGACCATCGGCTTGCCGTCGAGCGCGCTCACCACACGTCGCCCGGGCGCCAATCGCACGAGATCGCGTCGGTGAGCTGGAACGGCGGCGAAGTCGGGGTCGCCAGGACGAGGATGTAGCCGTCCTCGTCCGGGGTCGGCTGGAACCCGCCGTCGACGCGGACACCGGTTGGGCCCTGCCAGATCAGCCAGCCGAGCCGCTGGTAGAAGGCCTGGCTGCCGGTCCCGAGCGCCCCGAGGTCGAAGTCCGCGGCGACGTGCTCGTTGACGGCCCGCATGAGCATCGAACCGATGCCCTGGCGCTGCAAGGCAGGTGTGACCGCGACCGCCTCGACATACCCGGTGCGAACGGGCCGCCCGGCGATCTCGAGGGCCCGCTCCACGACCGATGCGTGGCCTGCGATCGTGCCACCGACGCTGATCACGAAATGGGTGCCGCCGACCGCATGGAGCCAGTCATCCGACGTGAAGCCGCCGTGCTCGTCGCGCTGGAACGCGGCGGTGAGCAGCGCCTGGACCGCGGCGGTGTCGGCGTCGGAGAGCCAGGCCGTGGGCAGCGCGCGGATTCGGACGTCGGCGTCAGGCAGCACGGCCGAAGGGTAGGGGAGCGGTGGCCGCACAACGCGATCAGGTACCCTGTCGCGGCCATGCATGCCTACCCGGCCCACCGTCCGATCGACGATTGGGCAGCAACGATCTCCAAGCCGAACGGCTGAACCGCTCCTTCCACAACCAGCGTCGGGGGAAGGAGCGGGACGAGACGCACGAATGACTGCGCGCCCTGGAAGGCTGCGCGGCTCGTGCCGTCCCGCGGAGAGCAACGGGAGAGCACTGTCATGCCGATGCCGCATCGAACATTCGCCCAGGTGGCGAAGCGGCGACTCGTCGGGAAAGAGGGCCGGGACCGCATCAAGGAGGTCCGCGCCCTCATCGACGAGCTGCCCGACTACAAGAACGGGCCGTACGCGGACCTTCGCAAATCGCTCCTCGCCGAGATCGAGGACACGCGTGTTCGCTCCAATGCCGTCCATCGCGACTCGATCGCGGTGCGGCGCGAGGGCGCGGCGCAGATCGCGCTGGTCGGGCCCCCGAACGTGGGCAAGTCGAGCGTCCTGCAGGCCCTGTCGGACATCCAGATCAAGACCGGCGATTACGCGTTCACCACGCTGCGTCCGGTGCCGGCCCTCACCCGGATCGGCGGCGTGCTCGTGCAGCTCGTGGAGATTCCCGGCCTGATCGAGGGTGCCAACGAGGACCGCGGTGGCGGCAGGGCGCTCCTCGGCGTGCTCCGGTTCGCGGACGCGATCGTGTACTGCGCTCGGCCGTCCGACGATCCGGCGAAGCTGCGCGCGGTCATGCACGAGGTCGAGCTCGCCGAGATCGACCTGCCCCACGTGATCGCCGCGACGCGCGCCGATGAGTCCCCGCCCGAGGCGCTCGAGGCGCTGCGGGCTGCATTTCCGGGTGAGCGGATCGTCCCGGTCTCGATCCTGGATGACGCGTCGCTCGAGGCGTTTCGCGAGGTCGTATGGGGCCTGACGGGGCTCATCCGCGTCTACCTGCGCACGAACGGTGAGACCGAGCCGGAGCCGGCGGCGCTGTCGCCGGGTTCGACGGTCGCGGACGTGGCCGATTCGATCCACCATGACCTGGCAGCGTCATTCACCGGCGCCCGCATCTGGGGGCCGTCGGCGAAGTTCGACGGCCAGAGGGTCGGACGCGAGCAGCCGGTCCAGGACGGTGACATCGTCGAGATCCTCAGGCCGATGTAGAGCCGGCCTCGGGCTTCACGCGTCGCCAGATGTACTGCACGTCCGGCTGGTGCTCCTCGTTGTTCGATTCGTCGCCGAAGCGGACCACCGTGAAGCCGTTGCGCTCGTAGAACCGGCGCGCGCGGTCATTGACCTGGAACGTCCACAGCAGCAGGTTGGGCTGGAGCTCCTTGGCGAGATCGAGGAGCATCCTGCCGATGCCTTCGCCGAGCCGCTTCGGGTCGACATAGAGATGCTCGAGCCAGCCCGGCGCGAGCGTCATGTAGCCCACGACCCGCTCCATGCCGTCGCCGTCAGGATCATCCGCGCCGTCGTCGACGGCCACCCATGTCTCCATCGTCGGGATCAGCTTCGTCCGGACCCACTCGCGCACCTCGTCATCGGGATGCGCAAGCGGAAACGGGTAGGTGGCGCCGAAGGAGCGCAGGTGG
>DATAIB010000030.1:0-4269 GCA_036262855.1 Candidatus Limnocylindrales bacterium | reverse complement strand
CGTCGCAATCGATGGCAACTTCGATGACGCCCTGCAGATCGTTCGATCGATGTCGGCGGACGCGGGAGCGCGCGCGACGCTCGTGAATTCCGTGAACCCGCATCGGATTGCGGGCCAGAAGACCGCAGCGATGGAGATCTGCGACGACCTCGGTCGGGCGCCCGACGTGCTCGCGATCCCGGTCGGGAACGCGGGCAACATCACGGCCTACTGGGCCGGCTTCACCGACTACGCGATGGCGGGCATCGTCGAGACGCGGCCGCGGATGCACGGCTTCCAGGCGGCCGGTGCGGCGCCGATCGTGCTCGGTGCGCCGGTCGCCAAGCCCGAGACGATCGCGACGGCGATCCGGATCGGTAATCCGGCCACGTGGAAGGGCGCCGAGGCGGCTCGCGACGAGTCGCGCGGCGGCATCGATGCGGTGACCGACGATGAGATCCTCGCGGCATATCGCTCCCTTGCCGAGCTCGAAGGCGTGTTCTGCGAGCCGTCATCGGCGGCATCGGTGGCGGGCGTCGCGAAGGCTGCCGCTGCCGGCGCAATCGACGCCGATGAGCTGGTCGTGGCGGTCCTCACCGGCAACGGCCTCAAGGATCCCGAGACGGCCGAGAAGGTCGTTGCGGGCCGGATCGTCGAATCGACCGCGACGGACGACGGCGTCCGGACGGCGCTCGGGTGGTGATCGCGTGAACGCGTCGGAGCTCGTCGGGCGGCGGGTGACGGTCGAGGCGCCGGCGACGATCGCGAACCTCGGCGCCGGGTACGACACGCTCGGGCTCGCGGTGACCCATGCCCTCCGCGTCACCGTGGAAGCCCGTGAGGGAGACGCGCGCACCTCGCCTGTCGAGCTCAAGGTCGAGGGACACGGGGCCGACGAGCTGCCGGCGAACCGATCGAACAGGTTCGTCGTGGCCCTGGAGGACGGGCTGGCCGCCCTGGGCATCGAGGGCGCCGACCGCCTGGCGTGGACCATCGACATGCGCAACGAGATTCCGCTTGAGCGCGGCCTCGGCTCGAGCGCGGCCGCCACCGTCGCCGGAATCGTCGCCGCGGGTGCGCTGGCCGGCCGGCCGATCGACACCCCCACCGCCCTGCGCCTCGCGACGCGCATCGAGGGCCACCCGGACAACGTGGCACCGGCCCTGCTCGGCGGCCTCACGGCCAGCGTCACGCTGGAGCGGGGCGTCGAGACGATCCGCCTCGACCCGCCGGACGACATCGCGGTCGTCGCGTGGATCCCGGACCGGCGCCTCGCGACGACGGAGATGCGGCGAGTCCTGCCCGATGTGGTGCCGCGCGCAGATGCGGTCGCGAATGTTGCGCGCGTCGCGTTCGGGGTCGCGGGCCTCGCGTCGGGTCGGAGCGGCGCGCTGGCGCTGCTGACGGAGGACCGGCTCCATGAGCCGTACCGGGCCGCCGTCTATCCCGAGCTGCCGGCGATCGTGGCCGCGGCGCGCGCAGCCGGGGCGATCGGTGCATGCCTGGCCGGTTCCGGCTCGACCGTGGCCGCGTTCGTCGCTGCCGATGGCCCGGTCGACGAGGTGGGAGATGCGATGCAGGCGGCCTCCCAGGAGCTCGGGCTGGCTGGCGTCGTGGCGTTGATGTGGCCGCAACCCGTCGGTGCGCGCGTGGTGGACACTGACTGACATGCGTCGGTTCCTCATGGCCCTCACGCTTGCCGCCACGCTCGTCGCGTGCAGCTCGCCCGCCTGGCCGAAGACGGCGGCGGAGACGACCTGCGCTGAATGGACCGGTCAGATGACGTCGGCCCAGCGCGAGTCGTTCGGCACCGCGATCCTGATGGCCCTTCGCGCGAACGACGGCGGGAAGTACGCCCCGCGCGACGCAGTCATCGCGGCCTACATCGAGGCGATCAGCGACACCTGCAAGGACAATCCCGACGCGAAGCTCTCCACCGTCGGCGCAACCCTGTACGGTCTCTCGAAGGACCTCCACCCGTGACATTGCTCGTCACACGCCATAGAGTCAGGGGCCGGCGAGCCGAATATCGCGAGGGCAGTCATCCATGATCGTGCGCGTCACCCGGGCCAAGATCCGGCCGAATGCCGAGGCAGCCGTCTTCACGATCCTGCGAGACGTCAGCAAAGGGGTCAGCCGACCGCCTGGCATGGAGGAGCTGCATTTCGGCCGGCGGATGAGCCCGCGGGGCAACGAGCTCGTCTCGATCACCATGTGGACGGACATCGAGGCGCTTCACGCGGCGATGGGCACCAGCATGGAGGTCGCGGCCTTCCTGCCTCAGCTCGAGCCGCACCTCGTCGACGCCAGCGTTGAGCACTTCGAGACGATCGTCGATCGATTCGAGGAGCTTGAGGGGATCGGTTCGTAAGCGGCGTTCATGGTGACGCCAGATCACGACGACGGACCGTCGACGGAGCAAGGGCTCCGCAGCTCTCCGACGGCGTCGTGGCGCTCCGGGACTGGGTGCGCGACGACGCGGAGTTCCTGGCCGAGGCGTTCCTCGACCCGTTGATCCGTCGCTACAACGGCGCCTCCGACGAACGCGGCTTCCCCGCGCCACCGCCCTCGCTCGCCGACGCCGCCGCCGTGATCGACGGTTTCGCCTCGCGCTGGGGGGAATTCGCGTCCACCGGGAATCCGGCTGGTGCGGCCTTCATGATCACCGATGCGGTGTCCGGCGAGTCCCTCGGCTGCTGCGGCATCGACGACTGGACCGCGGACGATGTCGCACAGATCGGCTACTGGCTCGTACCGGCCGCGAGGGGACGCGGGTTCGCGACCCGCGCGGCGATCCTGCTGACGCGGTGGTTGTTCGATCTCGGCGCAGCTCGCGTCTTCCTGACGGTCGTGGCAGGGAACGATGCGTCTGCCGCAGTCGCCCGCCGCGCCGGCTTCGTCTACGAGGGTCTGATGCCGTCGAAAAGCGCGTGGATGGGCGAGACGTTCGACGTGCTCCGGTTCGGGGCGCTGCCCGCCGCGTGGTCGCCGGACGCGCCGCCTGCCGCCGTCCCGTAGGCTGCCGACGATGAGACGGATCTACTTCGCCGGCCCCCTGTTCTCCGCCGCGGAGCGCGACTGGAACGTCGCCCTCTGCGCGGCCCTCCGCAACGCCGGCCACGAGGTCTTCCTGCCGCAGGAGCAGGAGCCCGGCAAGGACGCGCCGGGCATCTTCGCGACCGATGTCGGCGGCATCGACTGGGCCGATTGCCTCGTCGCCATCATGGACGGCGCCGACCCCGACTCCGGCACGTGTTGGGAGGTCGGCTACGCGTACGGGAAGAAGCCGATCATCCTCGTCCGCACGGACCTGCGACGAGCCGAGAACAGCGGCGGCTCGGGCTACAACCCGATGCTCACCGAGTCCGCCACCATCCGGGTCGATGTCGCCTTCGCGCCGTTCGATCAGGTCGTCCGGGAGGTGCTCGATGCGCTCGCGAAGCTCGACTGACGGCGCCGTGCGAGGGATCGCCGCGGTGCTGTTCGCCGCGGTGCTGTTCGCGGTCGCGCTGGTCGCCTGCGCGCCGTCAGCGAGGCCGGAGCCGACGGGAGCGTCGCTGCATGTCGACAACGCCTCCGCGATGTCCGTTGTCATCACCGTGGATGGCGGCACGCCCACGCACATCAAGCCCGACTCGGGAGCGCTCGTGGCGACCTTTGGCGGTGCGCCGACGGTGGTCGTCCTGTCGACCGAGCAGGGCACGCGACTCGGTGAGTGGCGGCCAACCGGCGGATCCCGGGCGTGGGACTTCGATCCCGGCCCGTCGTGCGGTCACGTCACGATCTGGATCGGCAACTCGCCTGGCCCATCGGAAACACCCGCCGTCCATGACCCGAGCGAGTGCCCGCAATAGCGGTCGATGGACGGCCCGACGCGGTAGGCTCGGACGCATGACCAAATCGATCCTCACGCACGCGTTCGCGCACCACGCCTGGGCCAACGAGCGCATCTTCGAGGCGTGCGGCGGCCTCGGCTCGGCGCAGCTCATGGCGCCGGTGCCGGGCACCTACGGGCCGATCATCGCGATCCTCCACCACCTCGTCGACGCCGACGCGTTCTATCTCCGCGTCCTCACCGGCAAGGACGACTTCGTCTACATCGATGAGAACTCCCGCTTCTCCGTCGAAGAGCTCTCCTCGTTCTCGAAGCAGCACGAAGCCGCGTACGCCGAATACCTCGACACGGCGACCGACCCCGACCTGGACGTCGTCGAGCACGGCGACGGCTTCGAGTTCCACGCGCCCCTGGGCGTTCGGCTCGGCCAGGTGCTGCATCACGGCACGGATCAC
>DATAIB010000029.1:0-3892 GCA_036262855.1 Candidatus Limnocylindrales bacterium | reverse complement strand
CGCGTGTACGGCGATGGGCCGCCGGGGTCGCAGCCGGTGACCACCGCTCCCGCGGCCTTCGCAAGGAGCGCCGCGGCGGACGCGCCAGCACCCGCGATGCCGAGGATGTGGATCCGCTCGCCCGGCCGGATCGGGCGTGGGTCCCGCGCGGCCGCGAGGCCCGCCCCGAGCTCGGCGGCTGTTCGCGTCATGCGTGCCCCGCCGTCACGCGTGTTCCGCCGTCTCGATGAGCCATTCCAGTGCGGCTCGCGCGGCGCCCTCGCGGATCGACTGCCGGTCACCGGCCAGCTGCAGCCGCCGCACCGCCACCCCGGCGGCGTCGGCCAGGCCCACGTACACCAGCCCAACGGGCTTCTCGGCGCTGCCGCCGTCCGGGCCGGCGATCCCCGTCACGGACGCGGCCACGGCGGATCCGAACCGGTCCCGCGCGCCGCTCGCCATCGCCCGCGCCGTCTGCGCGCTGACGGCGCCGTGCGCTCGCAGCGTCGCCTCGGGCACGCCGAGGAGCGCCTCCTTGGCGCCGTTCGAATACGACACCACGCCGCCGAGGAAGTAGCCGGACGAGCCCGCGACCTCTGTCAGGGTGGCGGCGATGAGGCCACCGGTGCACGACTCGGCAAGTGCCACGGTGAGCTCCCGGCCGAGGCAGATGCCCTGCAGCCGCTCCGCCAACGGGACGAGCGTGCCGGGCACGGTCAGCGGTGCTGGGTCTTCTGGGGCTGGGCCGGCGGCGCGAACAGCCACGTCTCCGCGACGCCCGATTTGCCGAGTGCGCCGAGGCTGACGCCGTTCAGGGTGAAGCGCGTAAAGCCCGAGGAGCCGGTCCGGATCTCGATCGAGCTCTTGCCCGTGAACGTCACCGACTTCCCATTCGCATACACGGTGCCGCCCTGCGGCCCGACGAGCTGGCCGTCGACCCACACCTTGAGCCACGCGGGACCGCCCTTGATCGACACCACGACGTTCACGCCGCTGTACGCGACCGTGATGGTCTGGGTCTTCGATGCCGTCTTGCCCTCGGCCGAGGTCGCGGTGACGGTGATCGACCAGCGGCCAGCCGTGAGCTCCAGCGGCGGGAACGCGAAGGACCCGTCCGTGCCGACATCGATCGTCGTGCCGGGCTCCGGCGTCGCGCCGGGCGAGGAACCGGGAACCGGGCTGCCGGCAGGCGACGCGGCCGGTGTCGGAGCCGGCTTGGGCGTCGGGTTCGCGCCGGCGCCGGACCCATCGGGGCCGAGGAACGTCGACGTGAGCGTCACGGTCTTCGCGTTCGTGGTCGTACCTTCGATCGCGACTGCGCCGTTGCCGTACGTCGTGCCGTCGACCGGCTGCGTGATCAGGAGCGTCGGCGCCTGGATCTGCAGGAACGGCACGGTGATGATGACCGTCCTTGGCGTCTCGCTCGTCTTGCCGGTCGCGGGATCGATCGCGTCGATCTCGAACTGGTTCTCGCCGCGGCGCAGGTCGACGGACTGGCTCCAGGTTCCGTCGTCCAGCACAGTGACGCGGATCGGCTGCGTCTGGCCCGGCGCACGGATCGTGACGGTCGTGCCGGCGGTGCCGGAACCGGACAGCAGGTAGCTGGTCGTGGATTCATCGACCGTGAGCGTCGCGGTGGCGGGCGTCGTCGATCCGAGCTCCGGCGGCCGCGAGTACCGCAGCAGCTGCCCGGACAGGTAGACGAAGAAGAGGATGATCCCGGCGGTCAGGAGCGCGGCCACGACGATCGACTGGGAGAAGCGCAGCGGCCGGGTCGGCTCATCGAGCGGCCGCGGCGGGATGATCGCCGCCTCCGGCGCCGTTGCCTCGCCGCGTTCACGGCGCCACTGGCGCAGGACGTCCTCGGGATCCAGCCCGAGGTAGATCGCGTAGTTCCGCAGGAAGCCCTTCGTGTACACCGCGCCGGGGAGGTCGCGGTAGTCGCCCTGCTCGAGCGCGCTCAGGTAGCGGACGCGGATCTTCGTGTCGCGTTCGGCGCGGACGAGATCCACGCCCTTCTTCTCGCGCGCCATGGCGAGCCGATCGGGCAGCGATGGGCTGCCGTCGATCGCCTCGAGGCGATCGCCGACGCGGGCGGCGCGGCGGGCATGGTCACGCGTGGTCATCGGTCAATCATCGCCGGGGTCGGCGCCGTTGTCGCCGGGACCTCGGTCCCGTTGCAGGACCACCCGAGCGTTCGATCCGTCGAAGGCGCCGATGTAGCCGCGCTCCTCGAGCTGGTCGATCATCCGCGCCGCCCGTGCATAGCCGACCTTCAGCCGGCGCTGGAGCAGCGAGGCCGACGCCCGGTCGTATTCGCGGATGACCTCGATCGCATCGGGGAGCATCCGGTCCGCGTCTTCGTCGGCGAAGCTCGAGGCTTCCTGGGTCCCCTCGTCGTCGCCCTGGAGGATCGCCATGTCGTAGTGGACCTGGCCGTCGACCTGGGCCTTCCAATGCGTGGTGATGCGCGCGATCTCGGGATCGGACACGAACACGCCCTGGAGGCGCATCGGGCGTGGCAGGTCCGATGGCTGGTAGAGCATGTCCCCCCGTCCGATGAGGTCCTCGGCGCCGGGCGCGTCGAGGATGGTGCGCGAGTCGATCTGGGACGCCATCGCGAACGCGATCCGTGACGGGAAGTTTGCCTTGATCAGGCCCGTCACCACGTTGACCGACGGCCGCTGCGTGGCGAGGACCATGTGGATGCCCGTCGCCCGCGCCTTCTGGGCAAGCCGGACGATCGGGTCCTCGATGTGCTTGCCCTCGCGCATCATCAGGTCGGCGAGCTCGTCGATGATGAGGACGATGTACGGCATGCGATCCTCGGGATCGGCCCGCGTGTCGTTGTACGCCCGGATGTTGCGGGCCGTCGCGCCGGCGAAGCGCCGGTAGCGGGCCTCCATCTCGTTCACGGCCCACTTGAGCGCGGCCTTTGCCTTCTCCGGCTCCGTGATCACCGGCACGAGCAGGTGCGGGATCTCGTTGTAGGCGGCGAGCTCGACGCGCTTCAGGTCCACGAGGACCATGCGCACGTCGTCCGGGCTGGCGTTGCACAGCAGGCTCGTGATGAGCGCGTTGACCATGACGCTCTTCCCGGAGCCGGTCGCCCCCGCGATGAGCAGGTGCGGCATCTTGGCGAGATCGACCGCCTGCGGTCGGCCCGCGACATCCCGCCCGAGCGCGAACGTGAGCTTCGAGCCCGACGCGTTGAAGTCCAGGGTCTCGAGGATGCCCCGCAGGGTGACGACGTTGAAGTCCTGGTTCGGGATCTCGATGCCCACCGCCGACTTGCCCGGGATCGGCGCCTCGATCCGCAGCGTCCGCGCGGCCAGGGCCATCGCGAGATCGTCGGCGAGCGCCTCGATCCGGCTGACCTTCACGTGCGCCGCGGGCTGGACCTCGTACTGGGTCACCACCGGGCCCGCGTTTCGGCCGACGATCTGCGCCGGGATCTCGAAGCTCGCCAGCTTCTTGACGATGATGTCCTCGGTCCGCCGGTGGACGGTCTCGTCACCGGCCGGGTTCGCGCGCTCCACGGCCTCATCGAGGAGATCGAGCGGCGGGAGGACGTACTCGATCTTCTCCTTCGTCGGCGGCGAGTCGGAGCCGTCCGTCACGTCGTCCGGGTCGCGCGCCGGGCGCGGACGCTCGGCAACCGCGGCGCCGCCGCTGCCGTTGGGGCTGCCCGGCGTGCGCGCGGGGGCGAACGTGGCCGACGTCGGCACGGTGGACGGCATCGGCGCGGGGCTGTCCTCGCCGAAGAGGCCCGTCTGGCCCGCTGCCTCTCCGGGCGCGCCGGCGATCCGGGCGCCGCGGACACGGCCCCCGGCGCGAATCCCCGTTTCCGCCGTGTCCCCACGGGTGGGTGCGCCCTTGCCGTTCCCGTTCGCGGAGCGGCCCGTGCTGCCGC
>DATAIB010000028.1:0-3281 GCA_036262855.1 Candidatus Limnocylindrales bacterium | reverse complement strand
TCCGCCGGCGATCCGGGCGCCGCGGACACGACCCCCGGCGCGGACGCCCATTTCCGCCGCGTCCGCACGGGCGGCTGCGCCCTTGCCGTTCCCGTTCGCTGGGCGCCCCGCGCTGCCGCCGTCCGGCGGAGGCAGCCGGCGCATGCTCTCGGCCGCGGCGGTGCCTGCCCAGCGGGCCGTCGATGTCACGGGCCGCATCAGCTGCGAGAGCCGCAGGTTGAACGCGATCAGCACGCCGGCGATCCCGAGCGCGATGAGGAGCACGAAGGCACCTGCGGGCGTCACGAGGTCCGCGAGCCCGGCCATGAACGTCCCGACGCGGCCGCCGCCCGCGCCGACGGGCGGCGCCGCCGGCCGCAGCACGGAGGCCGCACCCAGCAGTCCGACGTACGCGATCACGACCCCGGTGAGCGTCAGGCCCCAGCCGGAGTTCGGGGCCTTGCCCGGCCCCCACTCGATGTACCAGCCCGTTGCGAGCAGGAGCAGCGGCAGGAGCCAGCGGAGGCTACCGAACCACGGCCCGACGATGTCCCGGAACCAGGTCGTGAGCGAGCCCTCGCCCGGCAGGAACGCGATCAGCGTGATGGCCCCCACGACGAGCAGCGAGATCCCGATGAGCGAGCGCGCGACCTCCGACCCGACGTCGGGCAGTCGGAACGAGGGCATCCCGCCGGAGCTCCGGCGGCGCGCCTGGCGACGGCGGCGTGTCGCCACTAGACCTCCACCACGACCGGGAAGACCATCGGCCGGCGCTTCGTCTGCTCGAACAGGAAGCGCGACACGCCATCCTTGATCTGGCTCTTCAGCAGCGCGACCTCGCTGATGTGATCGCCGGGGTTCTGGATCGATTCCAAGACCCGGCGAATCGCCTCGTCGATGATCGGGTCCTGCTCGTTGCCGTGGACGAAGCCGCGGGTGATGATCTCCGGCCGCCCGAGCACGTTGCCGGTCTGCTTGTCGACGGTGACGACGATCATGAACATGCCGTCGTTCGCCAGGGCGCGGCGATCGCGCAGGACGAACTCGCCGACCTCGCCGACCGACAGCCCATCGACGAACAGGTAGCCGGCCGGTACCGGCTGCCCTCGCCGGGCGGAGCCGTCCGCCCAGAACTCGATGGGCGTCCCGTTCTCGATGATGAACACGTTCTCGGGCGCCACGCCGGTCTCCATGGCCAGCCGGCCGTGATGGACCTGCATGCGGAACTCGCCGTGCATCGGGATGAAGTACTTCGGGCGAACGAGGTTGAGCATCAGCTTGAGCTCTTCCTGGCTCGCATGCCCCGAGACGTGGGCGTGGCGGATCGCGTGGTAGATGACGTTCGCGCCGGCCTTGAACAGGTTGTCGATCGTGCGCGAGACGTACTCCTCGTTGCCCGGGATCGGGCTGGCGCTGAGGATGACCGTGTCGCCCTGCTCGATCTCGACGAACCGATGATCTCGATTCGCCATGCGGGCGAGACCCGACATCGGCTCGCCCTGCGAGCCGGTCGTGGCGATGACGATCTTGCCGTCCTGGACGTCGCCGATGCGGTCCTTCGGGACGATCTGGTCCGGACCGTACTTGAGGTACCCGAGGTCCGCGGCGATCCGGAAGTTCTGCTCCATCGACCGCCCGATCACGGCGACCTTGCGGTCGAAGGTTGCGGCCGCATCGAGGACCTGCTGGATTCGCGCGATATTGGAGGCGAACGTGGCGACGATCACGCGCCCGCTGAGCGGCTCCATGATCTCGCGGAACGCCTCGCCGACGGTTCGCTCGGAGGGCGTGTAGCCCGGGCTCTCGGCGCGCGTCGAGTCCGAGAGCAGGCAGATCACGCCCTCGGCGCCGAGCTTGGCGATGATCGAGAAGTCGGACAGCTTGCCGTCGACCGGGGTGTGATCGAACTTGAAGTCGCCGGTGTGGACGATCGTGCCGACGGGGGTCCGCAGGGCGATGCCCATGGCATCCGGGATGGAGTGGCCCACGCGGAACGGGATCGCGGTGAACGGCCCGATCTGGAGCTCGTCGCCCGGGTCCAGCGGGAGCAGCGGGTTCGAGTGGAGCTTGTGCTCCTTGATCTTGATCCCGAGGAGGCCGCGCGCCAGCGTGGAGGCGTAGACCGGCACCCCGGGGAAGTTCGGCAGGATGTACGGCAGGCCGCCGACGTGGTCCTCGTGCGCGTGGGTGATGAGGAACGCCTTGACGTTCGCCTTGCGCTCGCGCAGGTACGTGACATCCGGGATGACGAGGTCGATGCCGAACATCTCCTCGTCCGGGAACATCAGGCCGCAGTCGATGACCACGATGTCGTCGCCGTACTCGACGACGTACATGTTCTTGCCGATCTCCCCCACCCCGCCGAGCGGGATGATCCGCAGGGGGATGTCGCCCGGATCCGGCACGGCCGTCGCGGGCTTCGAACGTTGCTTGCTGGAAGGCATCAGGGCTCCGCTTCGAACAGGGTCGGGCCGTCGTCGGTGTGGGACGCGTCGTTGCTATCGAGGATGGTGACGCGTTCCGCAGCGGTCTGCGGGGTCGCGGTCGCCTCGGCAGCCGGTGCGGCGTCCGGCGCGCGCCGGGGTTCCGGCGTCGGTGCGGCCTCCGAGGTACCGGCGAGGTGCGGCGTGCGGGCGGCGCGCGCCGCTTCGAGCACCTTCGGCAGCCTGGCGATGTCCTCGTAGGACTGGCGCTCCACCTCCGTGCTCCGGAGTGCGGCCGCGGGATGGAAGAGCGCGAACGCGACGGCGTCGCGGGTGCCCGTCTCGGCCGGTGCCGGCGCATGCGTGCCGTGGATCTGGGTGATTCGCTCGCCGGGCCGGAAATGCCCCATCGAGAAGCGGCCCAGGGTGGCCACCACAGCCGGATCGAGGACCTCGAGCTGGCGCTGCAGGTACGGTGCGCATGCCGCGATCTCGTCGGGCTCGGGGTCGCGGTTGCCCGGCGGGCGGCACTTCACGATGTTCGTGATGAACACCTCCTGCCGCCGCCACCCGATCGAGGCGAGCCACTTCACCAGCAGCTCCCCCGCCCTGCCGACGAACGGACGGCCCTGCTGGTCCTCCGTCTGGCCGGGGCCCTCGCCGACGAACACGACCTCGGTGTCCGGGTGGCCCTCACCCGGGACGGCCTTCGTGCGTTGCTGCGACAGACGGCAGCGTGTGCAGACCCGCACCTCGGCGGCGATCGCCTCCAGGGCAGCGCGCCGTTGCTCGGTGGTTGTCTCCGTGATCGCCCCCGTCAAGGTCACGCCGGGCTTCCGGCGCCGATCCGCGGCCGCCTCGACCGCGCCCTGACCCAGT
>DATAIB010000027.1:0-4098 GCA_036262855.1 Candidatus Limnocylindrales bacterium | reverse complement strand
CCCGTCACGCCCTCGGCGAGGGGTTCGACGAATTCGCCGAGGAACTCCGAGCCACGATCGATCCGGGCGGCAACGGCCGCTTCGTCGAAGCGATGCGCTGGGGCTACACGCTGGCGCGCAAGGCCACGTAGGCGCGAACGGATCAGCCTCGCATCCGCATGCCGGGCGGGTCGACGAGGACGTCAGCCGTGACCGTTGCCGGGATCCGATCCGCGAAGACGTCGATCTCGATGGTCGCGTCCTCGGGCATCCCGGCCGGCAGGTATGCCGTCCCGATCGTTCGGCCGACGGTGTACCCGAACGCGGCGCTGCGCAGCCTGCCGATCACCTCGCCCCCGACGCGGACGGCCTCGCCGCCATACACCGGGATCCAGTCGTCGCCGCCCATCGCAAGGGTCCGGAGGCGTCGCGCAGGCCCGTCCGGCTCCGCAGCCTGCCGCGCGACGAGCGCGTCGCGACCGACGAAGCCGCCGGGCTTGTCGACCTTCACGAACCGTCCGAGCCCCGCCTCGAACGGCGTCTCCCGCGGGGTCAGCTCGGCGCCGAAGTAGCGGAAGCCCTTCTCGAGTCGGAGCGACTCCAGCGCGCGATAGCCGATCGGTTCGATCCCGCGCGGCTTGCCGGCCGCCATCAGCCCGTCCCAGACCTCCACCGCGTTCGCGGGCTCCACCATGAGCTCCCAGCCAAGCTCGCCCGCGTAGGAGAGCCGCGTTGCGGTCACGCCGAACCCGCCGACCCGGATCGAACGCACCTGGCGCAGCGGCAGCGCCGCGTCATCGACGGCGTCGGACGTGATCCCGGCGAGCACGTCGCGCGCCTGCGGACCCCACAGCCCGATCACCGACCACGCGTCGGTTCGGTCGTCGATCGTCACCCGTTCGATCGCGGGCTCGTCGGCGGCGCGTGCTACAAGCCAGCCCAGATCCGCGGCGAGGAAGCCGGAGCCGGTCGTGACGCGGAAGCGGTCGATGTAGTCGCGCGAGACCGTGACGTCGGCGACGATGCCGCCGCGCTCGTCGAGGAACTGCGTGTACACGGTCGAGCCGATCGGCTTGTCGACGTCGTTCGCGCACACCCGCTGGAGCAGGGCGAGCGCGCCGGGGCCCGCGACGGCGATCTTGCCGAACGAGCTGAGATCGATGATCCCGACCCGTTCGCGAACGGCGCGGTGCTCCTCCCCCACTCGCTCGAACCAGTCCGGCCTGGACCAACCGTGCGCCCGGTCGATGCGCCCGTTGCGCGTCCAGTGCTCGCCCGGCCGGTGGTAGTCGGCGCGCTCCCAGCCGGCCTTCGTCCCGAAGACGGCGCCGGCCTTGCCGAGCCGTTGATGGAGGGCGGATAGCCGCTTCGGGCGCCCGGCCACCTCGGCGTCGTAGGGAAATCGGAGGCGGTAGTAGTCCGCGTAGGTCTCGCGAGCAAGGGCTGCGGCGAACTCGCGATCGCGGTAGACGTCCGCGAACCGCCACGCCCGGTACGGCGCGATGTCGACCCCGGGATCGCCGGTCGTGATCCAGCCCGCGATCGACCGCCCGATCCCGCCACCGCCACCGAACCCGTTGAGCGACAGTCCCGCCGCCATCCAGAAGCCACGGACTCCGGGCATCGGCCCGATGAGCGGGTTCGCGTCCGGCGTCATCGCGTCCGGGTGGCAGACGAGGCGCACGGCCTCCGCCTCGGCGAGGAACGGGAAGCGGCGGATCGCACCTTCCATCAGTGGTTGGAAGCGCTCCCAGTCCGGTGGCAGGGATTGCGCAGCGTGGTCCCACGGAACGCCCTCTTCCCATCGGGACCGAGGCTCGTTTTCGTACCCGCCGAAGAGCATGCCGCCGTGCTCGGCCTTGCCGTAGACGAGGTTGTCGGGGTCGCGGAAGCACGGCATGTCGTCGGGCAGCTCGTGGCCCGGCACGGCCTTGAGCGCGACGTGCTGGTGGTCGACCGGCGTCGACGGCACGAACAGGTCGAGCATCTCCGCGATCCTCGGCGCCCACATGCCCGCGGCATTGACCACGATCTCGGTGTCGATCGGGTCGCCGTTGTCGACGAGAACGCGCCCGATCTCGCGATGCGGCCCGAGCTCGAAGCCGGTCACGCGCGTGTTCTGGCGTACCCGGACGCCGAGCGTGCGCGCTGCGGCCGCGACCGCGAAGGTTGCCGTATGCGGGTCGAGGTACCCGTCGCCGGGCAGGTACACGGCGCCGAACAGGTCGTCGGGCGAGATTGCCGGCATCAACCGACGCGCCTCGTCGGCCGAGATGACGCCGACGTCGAGGCCCACGCCCCTGGCGCGGGACGCGGTCCGCTCCAGCTCCTTGAGCTGCTCCGGCGACGAAGCGAGCCGCACGGAGCCGACCGGCGAGAACGCGCCGAGCTTGCCGTACAGCTCGATCGAGTACTTGCGCCAGGCCAGCATCGTGGAGCTCGGGTTGAAGGCCGTTACCAGGCCTGCCGCCTGCGACGTGGATCCCGCGGTCAGGCCCGCCTTCTCGACGAGCAGCACGTCCGTCCACCCCGCCAGCGCGAGGTGGTACGCGATGCTGCAGCCCGTGATCCCGCCACCGACGACGACGACGCGCGCGCTATCGACCATCAGTCCGCTCGGATCGCCTCCACGACCGGCACCAGCGCGTCCAGCGCCGCCATCGTCGGGGGCGCGTACATCAGCTCGACCTGGGTGAACCCGGCCGCACGGAACGCGCGGATCCCGCCGGCGATCTCCTCTGCGGATCCCGATAGCCGGCTCGGCCGGAACCCGGACGGCTCGAGCGGATGCGCGTAGACGCCGACCGACCGACCGATCGACGCCGGATCCCGACCCAGCTCCTCGCAGATCGCCTCGAGCGATTCGATGTGCGGCCCCACCTCCTCGGGTGTCGCGAGGGAGGCGACGTAGCAGCTGTAGATGTCGGCGAGCTCCACGGCGAGCCGACGACCCTTCGGCCCGTTGCCGCCGAGCATGATCGGGATGCGGCCCGGTCGGGGGCCGCGCGGCGCCTGGGCGAGATCGTGGGCGGCGACGAAGCGGCCCTCGAAATCGGCTCGGCCCTCCCGGAGCAGGGGCACGATGATCCGGAGTGCCTCCTCGAACCGCGCCCACACCTCGGTCTCGGGCAGCCCGAAGGCGTGCGCCTGTCCAGGGTCGGCGTGGCCCGCGCCGAGCCCGAAGACGAAGCGTCCGCCGCTGAGCTCGTCGAGCGTCTCGGCGGTCTTGGCGATGATCCCCGGGTTCCGGTGCAGCGCCGACATCACCCACGTCCCGACCTTGGCCCGGGTCGTGACCGCTGCGACCGCACCCGCCATGGAGATGCCGTCCCACGCACCGCGCGGCCGCTCGCCTTCGACCTGCCACAGCAGCTCGTCGGGGAGCCAGATCGTGTCGAACCCGATCTGCTCCGCGTGGCGCGCCTGCTCGATCACGTCCGCGCCGCTGGGCACGAGGCGTTCGGCGCCGCTCTCGAGGATGGGGATGACCGCGCCGAGCTCGAAGGCCACCTCGCTAGCCCGCAGCCGCGTCGGCGAGCGCGCGCTCGAAGGCCGGCCGCCCGGCGACCGTCAGGAGGCGGTCGAAGTGCTCGTCGGCGTAGTTCCGGAAGTCGAAGTCGAGCGTGCTCACGCCCTGCTGGAGCACCCCCCACATCGCCTCGCGGAAGTCCGACAGGACGCGCATGACGGCAATACGGGCAAGGGCGGCGGCGCGGACCTCGCCGGCATATGCCTGGAGGAGCGCCGCGTCCTGGTCCGCGTCGAGCTCGTGGTTGATCGAGAAGTTGCCGAGGTCGAACGCGGGGTCCCCCATCCCGGCGTACTCCCAGTCGACGATCCGCAACCGCGCGCCGTCGTGGATGAAGTTCGCATTGAGCAGGTCGTTGTGGCACGGCCGGAGCTCGACCGGCGCCGTCAGGCACGCGAGCTCGATGCGCCGCGCGATCGCCTGCGCGAGCGCGTATTCGGGCGGGATGGTGACCCCGCGCGAGATCGCCAGCGCGCGATACGCCTCGACGGTCCGGAAGGGCACGAACAGGCCCGGGATGGCCGGGCCGTTGTGGACCCGGCGCAGCGCGTCGGCGGCTTCGCGGAGGTGCTCGGGCCGGCGCATCTCCG
>DATAIB010000026.1:0-7579 GCA_036262855.1 Candidatus Limnocylindrales bacterium | reverse complement strand
GCTCAGCGACCCCCTCGAGCGGGTGATGCTCGCCTTTCGCGGCACGACCGTTCCGTCCTGGCTCCGGCAACGACTCGCCGATGCCCCGGCTGCGGGATTCACGCTCTTCCGGCCGAACAACGTGCGCTCGCCGGAGCAGGTCCGGGACCTGACCGCCGAGCTGCAGGCCGCGGCGCGCGCACGCCCAGGCGCGGCCGACGACCCGCCCCTGCTCATTGCCGCGGACCAGGAAGGTGGCCAGCTGATGGCCCTCGGCGACGGGTTCACGCCGTTCGCCGGGCCGATGGCCATCGGTGCGACCGGTGACGCGGAGCTCGCGCGGCGCGTGGGCGAGGCCATCGGGCAGGAGCTGCGCGCCGTCGGCGTGAATGTCGACTACGCGCCCGTGCTCGATGTCGCGATCAACCCGGCCAACCCGTCGCTCGGGATCCGATCGTTCGGCGACGACCCCGCCGAGGTTGCCCGGCTCGGGCACGCGTGGCTCGACGGCCTGCAGGCGCAGGGCGTCGCTGCGACCGCAAAGCATTTCCCGGGCTCGGGCGGCCTCATGGCGGACACCCACCACGGCCTCGGCGTCGTCGATCGATCCGAGGCAGACCTCCAGGCGGTCGAGCTTGCGCCGTTCCGGGCTGCGTTCGATGCCGGCGTGCGCATGGTCATGTCGGGCCACTTCGCGGTCCCCGCGTTGACCGGGGATCGGACGCAGCCGTCGACGCTGTCGCGGCGGATGATGTGGGGCCTGCTGCGCGAGGAGCTCGGGTTCGAGGGCGTATCGATCACCGACGCCCTGGACATGAAGGCGATCCCGCAGGGCGCCGCCCAGGCGCGGGCGGTCGTGGAGGCGCTCGACGCGGGTGTGGACCTGCTGCTCACGACGGCGGACCGTCGGGCCCAGCTCCGAATCGAGCAAGCATTGCGGCGCGCCGCTGAGGACGACCTCCTGGACGCCGGCGCCGCGGCGGCCTCCACGGCGCGGGTCCGCAAGCTGCGCCAATGGGTCGAGAGGGTCGGCGAGACGCCCTTGGACGTTGTCGGGTCCGCGCACAACCGTGCGCTGGCACGCGAGCTCGCCGCCCGCTCGCTCACGCTCGTCCGCGACGCTGCGGGAACGCTGCCACTCCGACCCGGCACGGGAGCGAGAATCGGCGCTGTGATGCCCGCACCGCGCGACCTGACGCCTGCCGACACCTCGTCGTACGTGCAGCCCTCGCTTGCGGCCGCCTTGCGCGAGTTCCACCCGGCGGTCGACGAGATCGTCACCTCGCACCCGCCGACTGTCGCTGAGATCGCGGCGATCCGCGATCGGGCAGGGGAGTGGGAGGCCATCGTCGTCGGCACGATCAGCGCAGCCCCTGGGTCCGAGCAGGGGGCGCTCGTTGACGCGCTCCTCTCGACCGGTCGACCGGTCATCACCGTGGCACTGCGCACGCCATGGGACCTGGCCGCGTACCCGCGCGCCGGCACGCACGTGGCGACGTTCTCGCTCCTGCGCGACTCGATGGACGCGCTCGCAGCGGCGGTGTTCGGCAAGGCCGGGTTCCCTGGTCGATTGCCGGTGCGCCTCGATGCCGATGACCGCGGAGCCGCCAGAACCGATGCCGGCGGAGCCGCCGCATGATCGACCCGACAACCGCATGAGCCTCCACGACGAGATCCTCGAGCAGCCCGATGCTGCACGGCGCCAGCTCGCGTCGTCCGCCGCGGAGCTGGACGCCCTCGCGGCCGCGTTCCGTGCCCGGCCGTTCCGGTCCGTGGTCATTGCCGCTCGAGGCACGTCGGACCACGCCGCGATCTACGGGCAATACGTCCTCGGGGTCCGGAACGGGCTGAACGTGGGGCTCGCGACGCCGTCGGTCGTGTCGATCTACGGCGCGGAGCCGGACGTGCGCGATTCGCTCGTGATCGGCATCAGCCAGTCGGGCGCTTCGCCGGACATCGTCGGGGTCGTCGCGGCCGCCGCTCGCCAGGGTGCGCCGACGCTCGCCATCACGAACGACCCGTCGAGCCCGCTCGCCGAGGTGGCCGCGCACGTCATCGACCTCGCCGCGGGGCCTGAGCGCGCGATCGCCGCGACCAAGACATACACGACCTCGCTGCTGGCGATCGCACGGCTGTCGCTCGCGCTTGCGCCGGATGCGGCCGCGTCGGCGGCGCTCGACGCCGTCCCGTCGGCGATGGCGGCGGCGCTCACCCTCGAGCCACGCGTCCAGGAGGTCGTCAACGCGCTCAGCCCGCTGGATCGCTGCGTGATCGTGGGGCGCGGGTTCGAATACGCCACGGCGCGCGAGTGGGCGCTCAAGCTCAAGGAGCTGGCACAGGTCTTCGCCGACCCCTATTCATCGGCGGACTTCCGGCATGGCCCCATCGCGCTCGTCCAACCCGGCATCCCGGCGCTGGTGCTCGCGCCGGACGGCGCGACGGCGGCATCGATGGCCGAGCTCGTCGCGGATCTCGAGGCGCGTGACGTCGATACCGTGGTGCTCGCTGACGCGGGCCCGGCGCAGGGCCTCGGCCGCTGGCCGATGCAGCTCCCGACCGGCGTTCCGGAGTGGCTGCGCCCTGTCGTCTCGATCGTTCCCGGCCAGCTCTTCGCCTACCACGCGACGATCGCCCGCGGCCTGGATCCCGAGGCGCCGCGCTCCCTGACGAAGGTGACGCGCACGCTCTAGCGGACTCGGCGAAGCAGATCCCGACTCCCGAACGTATCGCGGCAGCAGCTTCCGCATCGGCGCCTGACCGCCTCCGACCGCTGGAATTTCCGTAACGGTCACCGGGGGACCGTTATCCGCAAATTTCGGTGAAGCAACGCCGGTCCGAACGACCCGCGCACCGCATTTCGTGCTGGCGAAAGGCCCGCGGGCGCTCCGCGAGACCGTCTGAGCTCGAGGATTCGTGGATACGGGTCCCCGGGTGACCGTTACGCACAAAACCACGCCGCCTGGGGCACGCCTGGGCCGCTTTTGACCTGGGCTGGGCGCGCCGGGGTTGGCGCGCCGCGGTTACAGCCCGCTGTACGCGTGGAGCCCGTTGAACCAGAGCGAGCCAGACAGCGTGACGAGCACCATCACGAACCCGACGACCAGGAGCAGGGCGGCGGGTCGGCCGGCCCATGCGCGCTGGTTGCGAGCGTGCAGGTAGATCGCGTAGACGAGCCACGTGACGAGCGCGGAGGTCTCCTTCGGGTCCCAGCCCCAGTAGCGCGACCAGGCGATCGAGGCCCACCACGAGCCGAGGATGATCATCGTCGCGAAGATCGGGAAGCCGATGATGACCGCCCGGTACGCGACCGAATCGAGCACGCGGTGCGAGGGCAGCCATGCGTATCGATCCGTCTTGCCCTGCACGAGGTAGGCGATCCCGGCCGCGAACGAGGTCGCGAACACGCCGTAGGACAGCATCGCGAGCCCGACATGGATCGTGAGCAGCGGCGCGTTCTGGAGCGCAGGCACGAGCGGCTCCACGTCCGACGGGAGCGACGACGCGTACAGGGCGAGCAGCAGCGAGACGCCGACCGGGATGAACCCGATCGAGCGGATGGGGTAGCGCCGCGCCAGCACGAGGTAGCCGAACAGGATCGACGTCGCGAACGCGACCGTGAACTCGAACAGGTTGCCCCACGGCCCGCGTCCGACCACGATCGCGCGGAGCGTCATCGAGGTCGCGAGGATCGCGAACGAGCCGAGCGTCAGCCAGCGCGCCGCGGTCGAGAGCGGGGAGGGCGCCGCGTAATCGGTCGGTCCGGCGGCCACGATCGCCGCCTGCGACTCGACGAACGAGCCGGACGCCACGCCGGCCCACGCCGGCTGCGGGACGCCGGGCACGGCCGCCTTGGCGGCACCGGCCATCACGGCGCCCGCGGCGCGGAGCCGCCGGCCGTTGGCGAGCATCACCGCGTGCCCGATGGACGCCGCGAAGGCGAACACGAGGACCAGCGTGCCGAGAGCGAAGAGGTTCTGCGCGGCGGTTTCCATCGATATCTCCGGGGACGCTCGGCCGTTGCTTGCCGGTTCCGGGGTGCCTGACCGCTACGCGGCCGCGGCGCCTCCGGGCGGCGGTCCGGCGGGTCGAAGGGCCGGAACCGTGTGGTTGATCTTGAGGACGAGCCCGCATGTGCCGCAGGTGTCGATCCAGGCGGCCCGCCCGGTGCCGCACTTGGGGCAGATCACCGCGAGGTCGCGGTGGCAGACATCGCACTTCGTGGCGCCGAACGGATAGACGAGCTGGTCCGTCGTGCAGTACGGCTCACCGACCGGGTAGACCGGCTTGCCATCGACGAGCTCCGCCGGACGCGGCTGCGGATCCGTGTACGGGATGCGCGAGCGCGGCTTGCGGACGACGTAGATGAACCAGCCGAGCACGAGCAGGCTGATCAGCGGTCCGACCACCCCGATGACGAGGAAGACGGGCAGCAGGTTGATCAGCGCTTTCCAGTCGGGGATGAGGATCGGCTGGAGGAAGTCGATCACGTGCTGGAACAGCTGGCCGATCGCGTCGAACATCGCGGTGATGCTAGCGCGATCGGGGTCGCGAGGGACGTGGCGAGGGACGCGGCGTCCGTGGCGGGCGGCCCTGACCGATCGACGTCCCGCGGGTCGCGGGCGCGGCGGCTGCGGCATCCATGTGGGCCGCCAGCCAGGCCGTGCCCTGGACGCGGGTCCCGTGCCGGCGCGCATGCCCGGTGACCTCCCGGTCGTCCGAGATGACGAGCACCGTATCGACCTCCGCCGGCCCGAGCCACTTCAGCGCATCGACGACGCGCTCGGCGATGACCGCGTCGGCGGAGAGGTGGCGGCTGAACACGACCGAGAAGCCGCGCATGAGCCGTCCCGTCGGGGTGGGTCCGGCGTGGCCGTCGAGGATCAGCTCGACCTCGATGGGCGGCGGAAAGGCGGCCCGAAGTCGGCCGACCAGCGCGGCCGTCGGCAGCGATCCGGGCGCCGAGCCGCGCTCGAGCGCGCGCTGCACGTTGCGACCGTCGACGAGGACCCGGGTGAGCGCCACGGCGGTGCCGGCGAGCCTAGGACCAGCGCGGCAACGGCGCGAGCAGGTCCAGCATCGCAGCGGCCAGCTCGGCGGGCGCCTCCATCCCGATGATGTGAGCCGCCTTCGGGAAGTGGACGAGCCGCGCGCCGGCGATCTTCTCGGCCAGGACGTCCGCGGCCGCGCGCGTCCCGGTGGTATCGATATCGCCGATCGCGACGAGCGTCGGCACCTGGATCTGGTCCAGGCGATCGATCGCAGGCGCCGCCTTGATCCGGTCGCCGAACTCGCGCCCGGGCTCGAGCAGCTCGCGGTCCCACGCCTTGATCGCCTCGCGGACCGCGGGGTCCACGCGCGTGGCGGGCTGGTTGACGCCATCGAGCCAGCCGTCGACCCAGATGCGGGTGTCGAGCTCAGCGGCGAGGTCCCAGTCGCCTGCTTCCTCGGCGGCGCCCTCGGCTTCGAACAGCTCGTCCTCGCTCGGGAGCACGTCCCTGTCGAAGCCATTGATCCCGCCGCCGACCCACATCAGCGCGGTGAACCGGTCCGGCGCGGCAAGCACGGCGTCGATCGCGAAATGCCCACCCATCGAGTTGCCGGCAACCGCAGCGCGGCGGACGCCGAAGAAGTCGAGGACGGCGAGGAGGTCCTGGTGCGCGACGAACTCGACCTTCTCCGACGTGGAGTCGCCGAAGCCGCGCATGTCGTAGCGAATGACGCGGTAGCCCGCGCCGGTGAGGTGGGGGACCACGGGATCCCAGGATTGGCGGTTCACGATCGCCGAGTGGACGAGCAGCACGGGCGAGCCATCGCGCGGCCCTTCGTCCTGGGCGGCCAGGCGGCCGCCGGCGACGTCGATCCAGATCGTTGGTGAGGTGCCTTCAGTCATGCACGGAGCCTAGCGCGCGTATCAGGCCGAGGCGCCGACGCCGCCATTCGCTGCGAGGAACGTGAGGACCCAGCCTGCCCACTCCGTGGCGCAGACGCGAACGACCATGCCGTGACCCGCCCCGGGGCACGTGTGGACCTCGATGGCGATCCCCGCTCCGCGTGCCGCAGCCACGTTGCGCGCGAGGCTGTCGGCCGGGCGATCGATGAGGTCGGCCTCGCCATGGGTCAGGAGCATCGGTCGGTCGCGAACCTGGACGATGGTCCGGATCGGGTCGACGCTCTGGACCGGCGTCCCGAGGCGCGCTTCCACGCCGGCCATGAGGCCCCACGCACCCGGCCACGCCGGCAGGTGCTTCTCGGTCTGGATGACATTGCCGATCTGCCACTCGAGCGACGCATGCATCGAATCGAGGATCAGCGCCCGGACCCGGTTGTCGGTTCGCGCCTCGGCGAGCGCGGCCGCGGCGCCGTTGGAATTGCCAAGCACGGCGATCCACCGCGGAGCCTTGGTCCGTTCGAGCCAGCCCAGCA
This sequence comes from Candidatus Limnocylindrales bacterium, assembly GCA_036262855.1. Classification (GTDB taxonomy): domain Bacteria; phylum Chloroflexota; class Limnocylindria; order Limnocylindrales; family CSP1-4; genus UBA5189. The sequence continues at coordinate 1,177 of DATAIB010000026.1, read as the reverse complement.
TCGCCCGGAGGTCGTCCTGCTCGCGCAGCCCGCCGGTCGACTGGGTGGCCCCGCTCCGGCCGCTGTTGCGAAGGTCAACGAGGAGCAGGTTGTACGCGGCGTGCAACGGCGCCGCATATTCCAGCATCCCGCTCGCGTTCGACTTTCCGCCGTGGACGATCACCACGGTCGGACCCGAGGCCGACGTCGCCGCACCACCGGTGCCAGTCTCGCGTGGCTCCCGCGGGATGTACCAGGCGGCGAGGTGGGTGCCGTCGGGTGACACCACATCGGTTCCGGCCGTCGCAAGTCGACCGACGCACGTGCTCGCGTCGGGATGGACGTTGGCGAGCTCATCCGAGGCGGGCACGTAGTTGACCGGCTCATACGCCCAGCCGAAGCGGCTCCCGGGCGTCTCGCAGTCCGTCGCTCGCGGCTGCCCCGACAGGTACTCCGCAGCACCGCTCGTGTAGCCGTAGCCGAAGAAGCCCACCACGTAGACGAGCACGGCTAGGGCCCCGACGCCCACCAGCCGGCGAAGTGCGCGCGATCTGCGCATCAAACCTCCCTGCCCCGGATGCGGAGTGTGCGCCGTGCCCACGCGACCCGACGGCTAGCATTCGACGGCCATGCCAGGTCTTCTGCTCCTCGTCGATCTCGACGGCGTCGTCTATCGCGGCACCGATCCCGTTCCGGGTGTTGCCGCTGTCCTCAAGGCGCGCGCCGACGCGGGCGACGACGTGGTCTACGTCACGAACAACTCGATGCACTACCGCGCCGACTACGTCACGCGCCTGTCCGAGATGGGCGCGCCGGTGGCGCCGGATCGGATCGTCAGCGCGCCCCGCGCGACCGCGCTGTACCTGCAGGAGCGGCTGCCGGAGGTCCGCCGCGTGCTCGCGGTGGGCGCGAGCGGGCTCGACCGCGAGCTGCGCGACGTCGGCATCGAGGTCGTCAACGCCGGCTTCGCGGCCGAGCGCATGGCCAAGGAAGGCATCGATGGGGTGGGCGCGGCCGGCCGGCCCGATGCGGTGGTTGCCGGGGTCGACCAGCAGTTCACGTACATGCGACTGGCCGCCGCAGCGGACTGCGTGCGAGCCGGCGCCCACTTCATCGCCACGAACCGCGATCCGACGTACCCCACGGAACGCTGGATCCGCCCGGGCGCGGGCAGCATCGTGGCGGCCATCGAGGTCGC
>DATAIB010000025.1:0-14767 GCA_036262855.1 Candidatus Limnocylindrales bacterium | reverse complement strand
CGTGACCTCGACGCACAAGGGTGCGATCGAGGACCACTTCGACCTCAACTACGAGCTCGAGAAGGTCCTCGAGGAAAAGGGCGAGATCGAGAAGCTCCGGCGGATCCGGGCGATCACGGACCTTGCCCAGCTGGCCTATGTGCGCCAGAAGGAGCAGCTCGGCCTGGGCCACGCGATCCTGATGGCCAAGGACCTGATCGGGCACGAGCCGTTCGCCGTGCTGCTGCCGGACGACATCGTGGTCGCCGAGCGCCCGGCCATCGGCCAGCTGATCCACGCCTATGAGCAGACCCACAGCTCGGTCGTGGCGGTGGCGAACGTGCCGGCGGAAGAGGTATCGCGCTACGGCATCGTCGCCGCCGAGATCGACGAGGACCACCGCAACGGCGGCCGGCTCCAGCGGATGACCGGGATCGTCGAGAAGCCGTCCAAGGAGGACGCGCCGTCGACGCTCGCCGTCATCGGTCGGTACGTCCTGACGCCGAAGATCTTCGACAAGCTCGAGCAGACCCAGCGCGGCGCCGGCGGCGAGATCCAGCTGACGGATGCCATCGAGGCGCTCATGGCGGAGCAGTCCGTGTACACGTACGAGTTCGAGGGCACCCGCTACGACGCGGGCACGACGCTCGGCTGGCTGCAGGCGACGGTCGAGATGGCGCTCCAGCGACCCGACCTCGCAACGCCGTTCCGAGAGCACCTGCGGACGCTCGACCTGTAACACTGCGCCCGTGACGGACATCGGGGAGACGCTCGGCGGCCGGTACCGCCTGGTCGAGCTGCTCGGCCAGGGCGGCATGGCGACGATCTACCGGGCGCGTGACGCGCAGCTCGAGCGGGACGTCGCGGTCAAGGTGCTCCGGCCGGAGTACGGCGCCGATCCGGACTTCAACGAGCGGTTCCGCCACGAGGCGCAATCCGCCGCGTCGCTGAACCACCCGAATGTCGTCTCCGTGTTCGACTACGGAACCGACGACGTCGGGCCCTTCATCGTCATGGAGCTCGTCGAGGGCGAGGACCTGTCGACGGTCGTCCGGCGGAGCGGGGCGCTCCCGCCGCGGGCTGCCGCGCGCCTCGTCTCGCAGGCGGCGCGCGCCCTCGCTGCCGCCCACGAGCGGGGCGTGGTCCACCGGGACGTAAAGCCCGGCAACATCCTGGTGAGCCGCGACGGCCGCGTGAAGGTCGCGGACTTCGGGATCGCCCGCGCGCTGTCCGAATCTGCCCTCACGCTGCCCGGCACCACGCTCGGATCGGTGCACTACTTCAGCCCCGAGCAGGCGCGCGGGGAGCTGGCCACGCCGGCGTCGGACATCTACAGCCTCGGCATCGTGCTGTTCGAGCTGCTCACCGGCCGGCGTCCGTGGTCCGGGGACACGGCGGCAGCCATTGCGACGGCGCGGCTGACGGGCGCGGTCCCGAGCCCCGCAAAGGTCCACGGCGGCATCCCGCCGACGCTCGACGCGATCACTCGCAAGGCGATGGCCACGAACCCGGACGACCGGTACGCGACCGCATCGGACATGGCGGAGGCCTTGGAGCTGTTCGTCGGCGAGGATCGCGCGTCCGAGGCGGCGCGCTCGAAGCCGGCCGGCGCGATGGGCGCCGTGCCCCGTGCGCCGGTTGCCGCAGCCGCGGCAGCGGCGGGAGCCGCGGGAGGGGCGGGGGCGGGCGCGCTCGCCGCCGGCACGGTCGGCGCGGCCGCCGCAGCAGCCGCAGGCGCCCCGAAGCATCCGATCCCACCCGCCGCGGTTGCAGGGGTCGCCCGTCCCAATCCGAACGCCTCGATCAACTACCCGCGTGACGCCTACGCCGGCGGCACGCCTGCCAGCCGGACCGCGAACGGGTTCCCCATCGTGGATGGCGACGAGGACGACCTGCCCGAGCAGCGCAGCACCTCGCCGTGGCTGTGGATCTCGGCGATCCTCGCGATCGCGATCCTGGCGCTCGCCGTGTTCGCGATCATGAAGCTCACGAGCGGACCCGGCGCCTCGCCCGCACCGCAGGTGCTGGTCCCGAACCTCGTCGGCAAGACCTTCGCGGACGCGCAGACCGCCGCGCTCGCGGTCGGGCTGCAGGTGCAGCAGGTCGCGTTCGAGGTCAGCACGACGCAGAAGCCGGGCACGATCACCAAACAGGACCCCGCCGACGGCACCACCGTCGACAAGGGCTCGACGATCAAGCTCACGATGGCGCGCGGCCCTGACGGCGTCGCGATGCCGGACCTCCGCGGCCGCCCCGAGCAGGAAGCGGTCAACCTCATCGCTGCCGCGGGCTTGACGATCGGGACGCGCACCGAGGCGTTCGACCCGCTGTACCCGGCACTCTCGATCGTGAGCACGTCGCCCGGCCCGAATGTCGTCGTGGCACCCGGCTCGCCGGTCGACTACGTCGTCTCGAAGGGGCCCGAGCCCACGCCGACCACGCTGCCAACACCCACACCGGCCCCCACGCCGGCTCCCACACCGGTGCCGCCCACTGCGACACCCCCGCCGCCACCCCCGCCGACGCCCACGCCCACCCCGGCGCCGCTCACGGTGAAGGACTACCGATGCGTGCTCCTGGCCCAGGCCAAGGCGGACATCGTGAACGACGGGTTCACGGTCGGGACGATCAGCGGCCCGAACGACGACGCCTCGATCGTGGTCGCGCAGGACCCTGCGCCCGATGCGAAGCGCGCGCCCGGATCGGCGATCAACCTCACGGTCGAGGCGCAGCCCGTGGCGACCTGCCCCGCCTGACGTCCGGTCGGGCGCTTTTCCCGCGGAAGCTAGGGCTCGATCTCGCCGAAGAGGCTGAACCGCGTCGCATCCCACGCCTCCGTGGGTTCGACGGCGGCAAGCGGGAGATCGATGATCGGCAGGATGCGTGCGGGCGGTGGCTCGCCGCCGACCGGCACGAACTCGCGACCGGGGCTGGGTCGCCAGCCGGGATCGGGCGCTGTCGGCGGTTTCGGCGTTGCGCGTGCTGGCGAGCCCGCTCCGGCCGGACGCTCCGCCCAGCAGCCACGGTGCTCGAGACCCGTCAGCGGCCGGCGGCTCCGGTCGAGGGCGCACCAGCCGACGTCAGCGGCAAGCGACGTCCGGAAGTGCCGGCAAGTCGAACAGGTGGTCGACGAGCGATGGCAAACCCAGCAGCGTGACGACGCTGCCTGAGCGGCACCGCAATGTGGGCACGACCACAGGGCCACGCCGCGATGGTAGCTGCGCACCGTGCCGCCCGCCGGGCGTGCGGGCGACTACTTGACGAAGGTCAGCGTCACCCGGTCGGACGAGGTGCCGTACAGGTCGCTCGTGACGAGGACCGTGCCGAGGCCGCCGCCCACCGTGATCTGGCCCACGAGCGGGGTGGTAAAGACCGCGCGGCCATCGGCGCCGGTCGTGAGGCTGTTCGAGATCGGCGCGAGGCCCGGGATCTGCAGGGTGAAGAACGCACTCGCGCCCACGAGTGGCGTGCCGCTCGGGTCGGTGACGAGCACGACGAGCTGCATCGATGCCGGGTGCTTCGACGCCGAGATCCGGTAGCTGGACGCCGTCAGTCGAACGCCCATCTTTGCGGAGCCCTGGATCAGCTTCAGCGTGGTCTTGCCGGTGTTGCCGGCGACGTCCGTGCCGGTGATCGTGATCGTGTTCGTGCCCGGCGCCAGCACCATGCCGAACTCGAACTTGCCGTCGTTGTCCGCCTGCGACGAGATTGACGTGCCGTTCGCGTCATCGAGCGCCACGAGGCTCGTGCCGGGCTGCGTCGTGCCCGAGATCGTGACGTCCGGCACGTCCACGACCGCGCCGCTCTTCGGCGATTTCACGGAGATCTTCGGCGCGTCCTGGTCGAGGATGTAGGTGACCACCGACGACGGCTCTGACTCCACCGAGCCGCGGAACAGCGTGGCGGTGATGTCGTTCTGGCCGTTCGTGAGCTGGAACGGGACGGTCATCCGGCTCGTCGTCCCCACGGGAACGTCCACCACCGGCGCGGGCTCGAGGCCCTTGAGCGCGAGGTAGATCCGGACCTTCGCGGTCGTGTCGCCGACCGCTTCCTGGGGAACGGTGACGGTGAGCTCGATTTCGGCCACGTTGGTATATGGCTGTGCGGGCGACGCGATGCTCGGTGCGCCGGTGGGCGGGAGGTTGGTGGCGGACGCGACCGGCGTCGCGGTGAGCTTGCCGAACGCGATTCCGAAGCCGTTCGCGAGGGAGCCGAGCAGCGGGCCCATGGCGCCGCTCACCACCACGAAGATCACGGCGGCGAGCCCGACGATCGACAGGCGCAGCATCGTTCGGCTGACGAGCGGCGCCTTCGGCCGCCGGGCGTCCAGGCCCTGGTACTGGCGCACGCGGCGGCGATCCGGCGCAGCGACCTTGACGGCGTCCGCCGTGGGCCGACCGCGCGACGGGGGGCGAGGCCGCACGTGCGAGCTGGATCGTCGGGATGGCATGCTCTGTTCCTATCGTCGCATGCGGCGACGTGCGCCGCGTCGTGCGGTGTACCTTTGGGTGGCGCGGCGGGAGATCGCCGCATCGGAGTGGGGGAGCTCGTGACGCCTGGCGGTCCGAAGACGGGTCGCAACGTTCGTGTTGCCGGACGCCCCGCGTTCGGCCTGGGACCGATCGCGCGCGTCTCGACCGTTCCCGCGCCCGGCGCTCCCTCGGGCGCCGTGCCGGATCGCCTCGTCGCAGCCGATTCCGGCAGGCCGGCCGGTCCCCGTTTCGGCATCCCCGTGGGCGGATCGCGACCCGGCTATGCGCCGCGTCCGGCCGATCCCGCGCGAACGCGCGCCTTCGGACTGCCGAACCTGCGCCGCAACGTCTGCCCGCACTTCTACGTGACCGGGTCGCGTGGCGCCCTGCCGATCCACGCGCCGCACCTGCTCAAGGGCATCGTCCGCCAGGACAGCGTGGTCTCGCGTTGCCAGCTCCGTGGTGGCGTCCACCTGGAGCAGAGCTACGTGAACGACGTGTGCCTGTCGCCACGCTTCAACCAATGCGTGTTCTACGAGGAGGAGCTGAGCGCGCGTTGAGCCCGACCGGCTCATCGTCGCCCGCGACCGGAACGGCTGCCGGCGCGGAGGCCGCCGACTACCACGCGGCGGTCGCGGCGCTGACCGAGCGCGGCAGGTTCGGGATCCGGCTCGGTCTCGGTCGAACACGTGCCCTCCTGCATGCCGTCGGTGATCCCCAGCTGACGATCCGCGGCGCCCTCGTCGGCGGGACCAACGGCAAGGGCTCCGTCCTCGCGCTCGCGGGGAGCGCGCTCCGTGCTGCCGGGATCCGTGCCGGGACCACGCCCAAGCCGCACCTGGTCAGCTACCGGGAGCGGCTGGAGATCGACGGGCGGCCGATCGATCCTGCGACGTTCGCGCGACTGGTTCGCGAGGTGATCGCGGCCGCGGACCAGGTGGAGCGCCGGCACGGACCGCCGACCGAGTTCGAGCTCCTGACCGCGATGCTCTTTCGCTGGTTCGCGGAGGAGCGAGTGGACCTCGCGGTGGTGGAGGTGGGACTCGGGGGCCGGCTCGATGCCACGCACGCGTGGGACGGTGGGGTCGCAGCGATCACGAACGTGGCGCTCGACCACATGGCGTGGCTCGGCGACACGGTCCCGAAGATCGCGAAGGAGAAGGCGGCGATCATCGAACGTGGCGACGTCGCGGTCACAGGTGCGACCGGCGACGCGCTCGCGGTCATCCGCCGGCGCGCACGACGCGTGGGAGCGCCGCTCACGGAGGTCGGCGAGCCGCAGCTCCTCGGCTGGGACCGCGACGGGCTCGAGGTAGAGCTGGCGGGGCTCGGCGCGACTCGCGTGGGGCTCCGCGGTCGGCACCAGGCCGCGAACGCCGCCGTCGCGAACGCGATCCTTGACGCGCTCGAGGCGCAGGGCATCGCGACCATTCCGGCGGATGCGCGGCGGCGCGGGTTCGCCTCGGCGCGCTGGCCGGGGCGGCTGGAGCTGGTTCGCGTCGACGGGCACGACGTTCTGCTCGACGGGGCGCACAACCCGGCGGGCGCGGCGGCGCTGGCGGAGGCGATCGATGACCTCCGTCCCTATCTCGACGGCGGGCGCGAGGCCGCGCCGCCACCCGTCACGCTGATCACGGGCTCGATGGGCGACAAGGACGTCGACGGGATCATCGCGGCCCTGTCGGCGTCCGCAGTCCTTGCCGACGCGCACATCGTGGCCACGCAGGTCGCGGGGGAGCGCGCCTTGCCCGCGGAGGCCCTCGCGGCTCGCTGGCGGGCCGCTCGACCCGGGGCGATGATCATCGCCGTGAGCGACGTCAATCGGGCACTCGATGACGGCATTGCGCAGGCCCCGGGGCCCATCGTGGTTGCCGGCTCGTTGTACCTCGTCGGCGAAGCGCGGCGGCGCTGGGTCGACGACCCGCTCGTGCGCGACCCGGATCCGATCCCATGAGCGACCTGCAAGGCGATGCCCGGCCGCCCGCTCCCACGCGCATCGGTGCGCGGACGTTCACCTGGGGCGAGCGCACGTTCGTGATGGGGATCCTCAACGTGACGCCGGATTCGTTCTCCGGCGACGGGCTGCTCGCGGGCTCGGACCCGATCGCGGCGGCCGTGGCGCAGGCGATCGAGATGGCGCAGGAAGGCGCCGACCTCCTCGACATCGGCGGCGAGTCCACCCGGCCCAATCACGCCGAGATCTCCGAGACGGAGGAGTTCCGCCGGGTCATGCCGGTCCTCCAGGCGGTCCGCGCGGCCCTGCCGGACATGCCGATCACGATCGACACGACGAAGCCCGGCGTGGCGATGGCGGCGATCCTCAAGGGAGCCGACGCGATCAACGACATCTGGGGTGTCGGGGCCAGCGACGCACGGATCCGGATCGCCGTCGAAACGGGCGTCCCGATCGTGCTCATGCACAACCGCGCCGAGCCGCGCTACGCGGACGTCATCGGTGAGGTCGTTGCGGACCTGCGGCGCGCCGTGGATCGGGCGATGAACGCCGGGGTGCCCGCGGCCAACGTGATCGTCGATCCGGGGATCGGGTTCGGCAAGACCGCCGAGCAGAACCTGGCCGTGCTGCGCGACCTCGAGGCGCTGCGTGCCCTGGGCCGGCCGATCCTCCTCGGGACGTCGCGCAAGTCCACCCTCGGCAAGGTGCTCGACAACCTGCCGCCCGAGGAACGGGTGGAAGCCACGGTTGCCACCACGGCGCTCGGAATCCGGGCCGGTGTCGACATCGTCCGGGTCCACGACGTTCGCGAGAACGTGCGGGCAGCGCGAATCGCCGACGCAATCGTTCGCGGCACGTGGCACGATCCCCGCGCATGACCGATCGCGTCGTCCTCGCGGACATGGCCTTCCAGGCCCGCCACGGCGTCAACGACTGGGAGAAGGTCGATTCTCAGCGGTTCGAAGTCGACGTCGAGCTCGCATTCGACGTCCGACCCGCCGGGATCGACGACGACCTCTCGAGGACGGTCGACTATCGCGCCGTCTACGCGACGACCCGGCGAATCGTCGAGACGATGACGTTCAACCTGATCGAGGCGCTCGCCGAAGCGATCGCCGGCGCGCTCCTGTCCGAGCACAGCCGCATCGAGGAGGTCGTCGTTCGCGTCCGGAAGCCGGACGTCAGGCTGGATGGCCCCCTGGCGTATTCCGGGGTGGAGATCCGCCGTGGGCGAGCGGCTTAGGGCTGGTCCGGGCGAGTCCCGAGCGTGACCTTGACCTGCAGCGTGTCCTTGCCGCGGATGACCGTCAGCGTCACCGTCTGACCCGGCTGGAAGCTGGTCAGGTCCGCCTCGAGCGGGTGCTCAGCGTCGACCTTGGTCGCCTCGATCTGCGTGATGATGTCGCCTTCCTTGAGGCCGGCAGCTTCCGCGGGGCTGCCCGGCGTGATCCCGGGCTTCACGGAGCCGTCGGGCTGGGGCGCGGGCCCGATCAGCGCCCCGTTCGCGACGGGCAGGCTCTTGTCCTTCTGGAGCTTCGCGTCGATCGCGGTGAACCGGATGCCGATGTAGGGCCGGCTCAGCGGCTCCCCGGCGAGCGCCTGCGCCATGATCGGGCGGGCGATGTCGATCGGGATCGCGAAGCCGATGCCCGTCGAATCGCGCTCGATGGCCGTGTTGATGCCGATGACGGCGCCGGTCGCGTCGAGCAGCGGCCCGCCGCTGTTGCCGGGGTTGATCGCGGCATCGGTCTGGATCAGGTTGGAGAGCCGCGTGTCGGCGTCGATCTCGACCGAGCGGCCCGTCGCGGAGATGATCCCGGTCGTCACGGTGCTCGTGTACGTGCCGAGCGGCGAACCGATCGCGATCGCGAGCTGGCCGACCTTGATGTCCGACGACTGGCCGATCGGCGCCGCCGGCAGGCCCGTGGCGTCGACCTTGACGATCGCCAGGTCGGTCAGCGTGTCGATCCCGTAGACGGTGCCGGTGTACTGCGTGCCGTCCTTCAGGTCCACCTTGAGCTCGGAGGCCGTCGTGCCGCCGGTCGTGGTGACGACGTGCCGGTTCGTGAGGATCCAGCCGTTCGCGTCGTAGATCACCCCGGACCCGATGCCCGTCTCGGGCAGCGTGCCGCCGCCATTCGTCGGGGTGCCCGTGGCCGTGATCCGGACGACCGCGGGACTCACCTTCGCGGCGGCGTTGACCACCGCGGAGGAATCGTCGATCACCACGGTGCCGCCGGAGGGCGCGTTCCCGGCTGTGGACGAACCGGGCGACGCGGGCCGGACGAGCGTTCCGGTGGACTGCAGCAGCGCGACCGTTCCGGCGGATGCGAGCATGGCCGAGAGGACCGACGCAACGATGATGCTGCCCACGCCGACGCGCCGGGGCTCCGAGCGTGACGTTGGCGCCGGTGTGGGACCGGCTGCGGTAACGGGCTGGGTCGGCGCGGGCTGCGGGGAGGCTGGCGCCGGCGTCTGCGCGGGCACGGACGGCTCCCCGGGCACCGGATCCAGCCAGGCGGAGCGCGCCCAGTCGGGACGGTGCTCAGGCTCCGGGGTGTAAGCGACGGTCTCCGGCTCTTCGGGCTGGGGCGCGGGTGACGGTGGCTCGAAGGTCATGCGACCCCTAGGGTGCCCGACGCGGGTTCAGGTTCTGCGCCGCGGTCGATGAAGTTTCCGCCACGCGCCGGTCCGCCGGCGTCGCCCGGCAGCATCACCCGGAACGTGCTGCCGGCGCCGAGCCGGCTCTCGACGGTGACGGTGCCGCCGTGCATCTCCACGATCCCGCGCACGATCGACAGGCCCAGCCCGGATCCGCTCCCGCGCGCCTCGCTGGCCCTGGACCCGCGGAAGAAGCGATCGAAGATCCGCGGCAGCTCGGCGGGCTCGATGCCGATCCCGGTGTCGGTGACGGTGATCGATGCAGCGCCGGCCGGCTCCGGGCGTACGGTGACCTCGACGCGGCCGCCCTTCGGCGTGAACTTGATCGCGTTGCCGACGAGGTTCGACACGACCTGGCCGATGCGGACGGGATCGTGCCGGAGCACGATCGGCGCGTCGCCGCGATCCATCCGAACCTGGACGCCGCGCCGCTTCGCCGCCGTTGCCGCCTGGTCGACTGCCTGCTCCACGGACGAGCGGAGGTCCTCGCGGCGGAGGTCGAGCAGCACCAGCCCCGAATCCAGCTTCGACAGCTCGAGGAGGTTCTGGGCCAGCCAGTCGAGGCGCTCCAGCTGCGCCCGGCTCGTCTCCAGGAACTCCGCGCGGGTCGTGGGATCGTCCGCCGCGCCCTCCGTGAGCAGCTCGTTGAACGTGCGCAGCGCCGCGATCGGGGTCCGGAGCTCGTGCGAGACGTCGGCGAGGAACTCGCGGCTGCGGTCGCGGTCCCGGCGGATGATCTCGACGCTCTCCTGGAGCCGCTCCGCCATCGCGTTGAACTGGTGGCCCAGCTCCGCGAGCTCGGCGGGGCCGTCCTCCATCGTGTCCTCCGGCACACGTCGTGCGAAGTCGCCCTCGGCGAGGTCGCGGCTCGCTTCGGTGAGCCGGCGCAGCGGCGTGGTGATCCGGCGGGCGAGCGTCGCGGCGAGGACGATCGCCACCCCGAGCGCGACCAGCCCGATCACGGCAAGCAGGCCCGAGACATTCGCGATCGCCACCGCCCGATTCGTGAACGGGTTCAGCAGCGTGACCTCGACGCCGTAGGGGATCGCCGCCGAGGGCACCTTCACAACGACCGGCTCGCTCGTCAGCTGCTCCTGGACCTGGCCCGGCTGCTCGGTCGTGTGCATCGGATCGTCGAAGATGCCGTTCGCCGCCGGATGGAAGCTCTGGTCCGGCAGGATGCGCCCGATCCGGAGCCGAACGTTCGCCTGCGCGAGCTGGTCCGTGATGATCCGCTGCTGGCGGTCGCGCGACAGCTCGACGACGACTCCCGGATCGACGATCCCGTCCGCCGAGACCACGGGGTGACCGGCGAGGATGTTGTCCGAGCTCTCTGCGACGAGGATGACGTACTGACCGACCGTGAGCGCGCGGGCGGCGAGATCATCCTGCTGCTGCTCGTCGAAGTAGGCGCCGAGCCGGTTCACGACGACCAGGCCGACGAGGCCCAGCGTCACCGTGACGAGGGCGACGAACGCGAGGGTCAGCCGGCCCTGGAAGGTCCTCGGGGCGACGCCCGCCGGAAGCCTCTCAGCGCTCGGCGAACGCGTACCCGACACCGCGGATCGTTTGGACGTAGGCCGGGTGCGTCGGGTCGTCCTCGAGCTTGTCGCGCAGGTGGCTCACGTGGACGTTGATCGTCTTCTCGTCCTGGTCGAGCGCCTCGTAGTCGCGCAGGAGGTCCAGCAGCTCGGCGCGGGTGTAGACGCGGCCCGGCTTGGACGCGAGGTGGCGAAGGATCTCGAACTCCGTCGGCGTCAGCGAGATGCGTCGGTCGCCGCGCTGGACGCGCCTGCGATCCAGGTCGATCAGGAGGTCGCGATGGCGGATGACGCGCCCGCCGGCCGCGTCGGCCAGGTCGCCATAGGCACGCCGGAGCATCGCCTTGATCCGGCTGAGGAGCTCGCGCAGTCCGTACGGCTTCGTGAGGTAGTCGTCCGCGCCCAGCTCGAGCCCGATGACCTTGTCGACCTCTTCGTCGCGCGCCGTCAGCATCAGGACCGGCGACTTCATCCCGGCGGCACGGAGGCGGCGCAGGACCTCGAAGCCATCCATGCCGGGCAGGCGGACGTCGAGCAGGATCAGGTCGGGCGCTTCGCGGGTCGCGACCTCGAGGCCTTCCTCGCCGGATCGCGCGAGGGCGACCTCGTAGCCTTCCTGCTGCAGCGCGTACTGCAGCCCGCGGGCGACCGCGTGCTCGTCTTCGACAACCAGGATCGTCGCGGCCATAGCGTGTTCATCTTAGAGGTCCGTACGGCCGCGCCCCCGCGCGAGGCGTGCGTTGGCCCTGTGCGCGTCGGCGCACGCACGTCCAGCGTGCGCTCGCCTTCCGTGCTCGGGCCGCCTTCGCCTCCCACGGGGCTTCACGGCCCAATCGCGGGCTCGTGGTACCGTACGCGCCCAACCGCCTGTTCCGGAGGCCCTGTTCCGCATGTCCGCCGCTCCCGCCCGACCCAAGCTCGCGGCCACCAGCCGCGACGTCACCGGCAAGAAGGTCAGCTACCTGCGCCGCGACGGCAAGCTTCCCGCCGTCGTCTACGGGCGCGGCCTCGACTCCGACAACGTCACCGTGGATGCCCACGAGTTCGAGCTGCTTCGGCGCCACGCCGGCCCGAACACGCTGATCGACCTCTCGGTCGACGGCAAGAAGTCGACGCCGATCCTGGTTCACGACGTCCAGCTCCACCGGGTCACGCGCCAGCCGCTCCACGCCGACCTGTACGTCGTGCGCATGACCGACGAGCTGACGGTCGACGTCGCGCTCGTGGCCGAGGGCGAGTCCGAGGCGATCGAGAACGCCGGCGGCACGCTGATGCGCGCCATCGAGCACGTTCGCGTCCGCGCGCTGCCCGATCACCTGCCGCAGTCGATCCACTACTCGATCGAGTCGCTGAAGACCTTCGATGATGCGATCCACGTTCGCGATCTCGAGATCCCGGCCGACGCGACGCTCCTGACCGACCTCGAGGAGGTCGTCGCCAAGGTGCTTCCGCCGCGCGTCGAGGAAGAGGTCACGCCGACGGCCGAGGCCGAGGGCGAGGGCGCCGAGGGCGAGGGCGCCGAGGGCGAGGGTGGCGCTGGCGAGGGCGGCGAGTCCGCCGGCGACAGCGAGCCGTCGGAGGGCTGACCCCCGCGCGCTGCCGGCTCAGCCGGCGGCGCGACCCATCGCGTAGACGACGGGCAGTCGCAGCGTCAGCTCGGCTGCCGTCAGTCGCTCGAGGCCGTCGAGCATCTGGGCTTCGATCTCCGCGCGCTCGCGCGACTCGAGCTCCGCGAACAGGCTCTCCTCATCGAACTGCGTGAAGAACGCGAGGTAGTCGCGTGCCGTCCACGGATGCGCGACCTCGTCGCTCCACGCGCGGACGTCCCGAAAGCCCGCCTTGCGCATGGCTGCCGCGGCCGCGTTCGGTGAGGCAAGGTCGCCGTTTCGGCCTTCCGGCTCGGGCGGATCGAACCCGAAGCGGTCGAGCACCTCGTTGACGACGTGGTCCGGGGCATAGGGCTCGCTCGAGCGCTGCCACGCGACCCAGGCGAGGATGCCCTGGGGACGGAGCACGCGGCGGATCTCCTGCAGGGCGGCATGCCGGCTCGGGACGAGCTGCAGCACGAAGGACGAGACGGCGAGATCGAATGCCGCGTCGTCGAAGTCGAGCTCGTCCGCCCACCCCTGCGCGGTGTCGTAGTTCGCAGCGACGTGACCACCCAGCTGCTCCTCCGCGAGCCGCCGCGCGACGTCGAGCATGCCCGTGGAAGGGTCGACACCGGTCACGTGCAGCCCCGGCCACCTCCGCAGCGCCTCGATGGCGAGCGCGCCGGTCCCCGTCCCGATGTCGAGCAGGTCCACGTGTCGATCCGGCGCCGCGAGATCCGGCGCGGCCAGGCGGGCCGCCAGATGATCCAGCACGCGCTCCGCGGCCGGACGGATGACCGGTCCCCAGTGCCGGGCGTAGCCCTCGGCGAGCCGGTCGTACGGCTGCTCGTCGCCCTCGACAGCCTGGTCATCCGCCTGCTCGTCGCCCTGCTCTTGCCTCACGTGGGCATGGTAGTGAGCGGTTCTCGGGCAGGATCACCGCGAGTGCCTCGACCCTACCTTCGGCGTCGGGGTGACCGCGCGTTCACGGGATCGCGGGATCAGCGCCGAGTGTTCGATCGATCGCACGTCGGGCGGGTGATCACTGGCCCAAAGGGTCGGAAATCTCTCGGATCGGTCCGTCCGCCGTCATCCGACACGGCTCGTCGCGCGAACAGCGGCCGAACGCGCCCTTCGGGCTCGCATCGACGTCCTCAACCGCTGCTCGCGCGATATGTCGCACCTAACGGGTGAGCCTCGATCAGTCCTTCGACTTTTTCGAATGGCCGGGCTTCGAGGCCATCTTCTCGAGCTCGGATTCGCTCATCCCTGTCTGCGTCTTCTTGCCCTCGCGCTTGCGCTCCAGCTCGGCGCCCATGAAGCGGCGCTGCTTCTCCGTCTTGGCAGGCATCAACTGCACTCCTTCCGCTCGCGACCCTGGCTGCGCGCGACCCTGGGAAACGACCCTAGGAGCGGGAGCGTTTCGAGCGCCTTGAAGGCGGCGAGGCCCACCTACCATGCGCCGGTGATCTTCGAGGCGATCTCCGGCACGATCCTGAACGCCGTCGCGGTTGCGATCGGGGCGACGATCGGGCTCGTGGCCGCGTCCCGCGTGTCGACGAAGCTCCAGGAGAGCCTCACGACCGGGCTGGGGCTGTTCACGCTGGTCCTCGCCGCCTCCATGGGCCTCAAGCTCTTCACGGACCCGGCTGCGCGCACCGAGGATTCGCTTGCCGTGCTCGGCGGCCTCCTCATCGGCGTGGCGATCGGCGAGTGGCTCCGGCTGCACGAGCGGCTCGAGGCGCTGGGGGCGTGGTTCCAGCGCCGGCTGGCACGTGGCGACAAACCGTCCCGCGTGGCGGAGGCATTCGTGACGACCAGCATCGTGTTCTGCGTGGGTCCGCTGACGATCCTCGGCAGCCTCGATAACGGCCTGCGGGGCGATATCACCCTGCTCGCGACCAAGTCGCTGCTCGACGGCGTGGCCGCGGTCGCGTTCGCCGCCGCGCTCGGAGCGGGGGTCTACCTGACGATCCTGACCATCCTCATCGTCCAGGGCGCGATCTCGCTCGCGGCGTTCCTGCTCGCCGGCGTCTTCGACCCGGTGACCATCCTCGTGGTGACGTCGCTCGCGGGGATCGTGCTGATCGGCGTCGCCCTGCGGCTGCTCGAGCTCAAGCAGGTCCGGCTCGCAAACTTCCTGCCGGGGCTGATCGTGGCGCCCGTGCTGATCAGGCTGTTCGACACCGTCCGGGCGGCGTTTCCCTAGCGGCGAACGCGCCTGGCGCCGAACGCGCCGACCGCGCCGACCGCCTGGCGCCGAGGCAGTGCCGCCGGAACGCGCCGTGTGGCGCGGGTTACCAGAGCCAGCCGCGTCGCAGCTGATAGGGCGAGACGCGCGACGCGCCGAGGAAGCGCTGCAGACGCCGTGCTCGTGACGCCGGAACCACCGCTTCAGCAACGTCGTCCTGGCGAGCGTCGTCCAGCGTCGCTGCGCGGGGCGAACGGCGATGGTGCAGTCGATCTGCCAGCGCGCGTCCGATCTTGGCGGGGGTCTGCAGCGGTCGCAATCAAGCACCTCCTGAGCGAGGTCACGATGCCGCGCCGGGCATCACAGAACCATTGCTGGGG
>DATAIB010000024.1:0-3196 GCA_036262855.1 Candidatus Limnocylindrales bacterium | reverse complement strand
CTACGCCATGGTCGACTCCTGCGCCGCAGAGTTCGCGGCCGAGACGCCGTACTTCTACGCCACGTACGCGGCTGCCGGGTCCGCACCGGAAGCGCCGCCCGTCCAGAAGCCGGCGGCGCTCGTGATCGGCAGCGGGCCGGTCCGGATCGGGCAGGGGATCGAGTTCGACTACTGCGCGGTCAAGGCCGCCGCGACGCTGCGCGAGCACGGCTGGTCCGCGGTCATGGTCAACTCGAACCCCGAGACCGTCTCGACCGACTTCGACGCGTCGACGCGCCTCTACTTCGAGCCGCTCGATGCCGAGAGCGTCCTCGAGGTCATCGCGGCGGAATCGGGGGATCGCGCAGGCGACGACGTCGATGGCGCGTACCTCGAGTCCGCCGTGTCGGCGCCCATCCCGGCCCTCGTCGCCTACGGCGGGCAGACTCCGCTGAACCACGCGGCGCCGCTTGCGGCGGCGGGTGTCGAGCTCCTCGGCAGCGACCTCGAGGCGATCGACCAGGCGGAGGAGCGGACGCGCTTCGCTGCGCTCCTGGACCGGCTCGGGATCCCGCAGCCGGAAGGCGGCATGGCGCGTTCCGTCGAGGAGGCGATCACGCTCGCAGAGCGGATCGGCTACCCGGTCATCGTCCGTCCGTCCTTCGTCATCGGCGGCCTCGCCATCGACTTCTGCTATTCGGCCGAGGACCTCGTCCGGCAGCTCGCCATGGCAACCGTGGTCGATCCGGACCGTCCCGTCCGCATCGATCGCTACCTCGAGGGGATCGAGGTCGACGTCGACGCCGTGTCCGACGGCACCCGCGTGCTGATCCCCGGCCTTCTCGAGCACGTCGAGCGCGCGGGCGTCCACTCGGGCGACTCGGTGGGCATGTTCCCGCCGCAGTCGGTGAGCGAGGCCGATCAGGGGCTCATCGTCGCGGCGATGGAGCGGGTGGTGGTGGCGCTCGGCGCGAAAGGTCTCGTCAACGCGCAGTTCATCGTCCGCGAGGACGGCGTGTACCTGATCGAGGTCAACCCGCGTGCCTCGCGGACGGTCCCGTTCCTGTCGAAGGTCACCGGCGTGCCAATGGTCGAGCTGGCGGTCCGGATCGCGCTCGGGGCCACGCTCGAGGGGCTCGGCTGGCCGGGCGGGCTCCTGGCGCCGCCGCCGTTCGTGGCGGTCAAGGCGCCCGCGTTCTCGACGACCAAGCTGCGCGGTGTCGATCCGTCCGTGGGGCCGTCCATGCAGTCGACCGGCGAGGTCATCGGCATCCACACGGACGCGCGCGTCGCGCTCGCCAAGGCGCTGCGCGGCGCCGGGCTGCTGCCGTCGGCCGTGCCTGCCGCGGCGTCGTTCGCCGAGGCGTCGGCGCCGGCCGACCCACCGATCGCGCTGCTCTCGATCGCCGATCGCGACAAGCCCCAGCTCGTCCGGCTCGCGCGGGCGTTGGAGCTGGCGGGCTACGCGCTTGCCGCGACGCCGGGGACGCGCGGCGCGCTGGCAGCAGCCGGGATCGCGGCCGCCCGGGTGGCGAAGCTCGCCGCCGAACCGGACGCGACGCTGGGTGAAGCGGCGCTCCTCGACCTCATCCGGGGCGGCCGCGTGCGGCTCGTCGTGAACACCCCGACGCCGCGTTCCGGCGCGGTGCGCGATGCGGCAGAGATCCGCCACACGGCGATCTCGGAAGGCGTGCCCTGCCTCACGGCGATCGAGACGGCCATCGCCGCCGCAGAAGCGCTCGACCCGGCGATCGAGGCGCGGCTCTCGGACGTCCGCTCGATCGTGGACTGGCTCGCCCTCGATCCCGTGGCTGCCCGGTTGGTTGCCCGTTCGGGCATTCACCTCGCGGAGGTGGCTTCCTAGGATTCCCGGTGCCAGCACCACGCGGGGAGGAATCGTTCTGGCCAGCGCGCGACTCCGGGCCGCACCGAGCCGACCGTCGGCGAGCCGTAGTTCCAGCCGCGGTGCGCCGTCTCGGACGACCACACAGGCTCGACCGGCCCCGCAGCAGGACGGCGCCGCACCACGACAAGAGGAGCCGCAGAGCGAGCTCGACGCGGTCCTCGACCTCCAGCAGGCGTATGGCAACCAGGCTGTGGTGCAGCTGCTTGCCGCGGGCGGGCATGGATCGCCTCCGCCTCTGGTCCCGCCCCGGTGGCAGATTGGCAACCGGGCAACCGCAGCGCTCCTGGGAGCCTCGATCCAACGGGATGGCGCCGCCCCAGGGTCGCTCACACAAGGTGCGAAGCCACGAGCGAAGGCTGCCTCCAAGAACGCCCAAACGGATTACGCCTCGTACGTCGACCTCGTGAACAACTTTCAGGAGCTAGCGGCAGCCGCGCTGAACCAGCAGGGGGTCGGACTTGGATCGGTCAAGTTCGGCCCTGACCTGAACGCCGGCCACCGGAGGCTGTTGAACGAGGTCCGCTCCGTGCTGGTCGCGCGGACAAGAGGCGATCGGGCATCGCATCGATCCGCCGCCGCTGCGTGGCCGGCCTTGGCGACGAAGCTGCTGAAGATTGTCGACGAGGCAAGAGCCCAAGGTTTGTCGAGGGCTCCGCTCCTTGCGGTCACCGATGACATCGCGCTCATCGGCCGCATCTACCTCAAAGCGAAGGCGGGCACGAACGAGCCCGAGGTAGAGTCCTTCGATGCATATAAGGACGCCTACAACGCAATCGCACATCTGCTCTGGGCATATGAGACGGGACTTGGTGAGGCGGGTGACGGGATCGTCCGCGAGGAGATTCCGAAACGACGGGACATCGCTGTTCCGGAATCCATCAAGAAGGAGAACGCCAAGACCCGGAATGCACTCTCGAATGAGGTGTTCGGCACGCACCTCACGGCCCGTCATCGAAAGGTGCTGGATCGCCTCAAGGCGGCGCTGATCGCGGCGCGGAGCGAGCCGGCCGGGTCCGCGTGGCGTGGCGTGGCAACTTGGCGCGCGATCCACGCAGACCTCGAGCACATGCTCGATCGCGCCGCAACGTTCGGCATCGATACGAGCTCCGTGTTGCCGCTGTTTGCGGGCGTTGGACAGAAGCTCGAAGCACACTGGGCGGCCGTACACCGCGATCAGCTGACGATGGGTTTGACCGCCGAGCGAACCGACGAAGAAGAGCGAACCGAAAAGATCGTCAGCTCAATGGGTCCATCGTTCGCCGCGGGCGTGAAGGAGACCCGGGCGATCAAGAACTTCAAGCATGCGTTGGA
>DATAIB010000023.1:0-5619 GCA_036262855.1 Candidatus Limnocylindrales bacterium | reverse complement strand
AAGGCCGACTACGTCCTCGACCTGCTCCGCGCCAACAGCCTGTGGCCGCTGCTCTCCGGCCTCGCGTGCTGCGCGATCGAGATGATGAGCTTCGCCACCTCGAAGAACGACATCGACCGGTGGGGGGCCTTTCCGTTCCGCGCCTCCCCGCGCCAGGCCGACGTGCTGATCGTGGCCGGCACGCTCACGACGAAGATGGCCGGGCCGCTCCTGCGCCTGTGGGAGCAGATGCCGGAGCCGAAGTGGTGCGTCGCGATGGGCGACTGCACGTGCTCCGGCGGCCGATACAAGCGCTCCTACTCCACGGTCGAGGGCATCGACCGGATCATGCCGGTCGACGTCTACGTGCCCGGCTGCCCGCCGCGCCCGGAGGGCCTGATCTTCGGGATGATGAAGCTCCAGCAGCTGGTCAAGGACCGCCGCGGCCACTGGCCGGAGCGGGCGATCGGCCCCACGGTTCCGGCCGGAGTCTGACGATGGATCGAGCCCTCGCGCGCCGCCTCGAGGCGCGATTCGGCCCTGTGCTCCACGGGCCGGCGCGCCAGCGACACGACCAGACGGAGATCCGCATCGGTGCGGGCGACGTGGTCGCGGTGCTGCGTGCGCTGCACGACGAGCCGGACCTCGGCTTCGTCATGCTCGCGGACCTCGCCGGCGTCGATACGGGCTCCGAGATGCAGGTCGTGTACCACCTGTGGAGCGCAACGACCAGCGACTGGCTGCGCGTGATCACCGAAGGCCTGTCGCGCGAGGACCCGCGCATCCCGTCGGCCACGTTCCTGTGGAGCGGCGCCGAGTGGATGGAGCGCGAGACGTACGACATGTTCGGCATCGTGTTCGAGGGCAACCGCGACCTGCGCCGCATCTACATGCCCGCCGACTACACGAGCTTCCCGCTCCGCAAGGACTTCTACCTGCCGGATGACAGCGCCCGCTCCCCCGGCGCCGGCGTGCGCCACGTCGAGCGGACCCACAGCCCCACCGACGCCGCGCCCGGCGTCCTCCGCCAGACGCGGGCGTAGCGAGCGACCGATGACGATCAACACCGGGCAGCGCCCCACGCCCAAGGGCACCCACCGCTCCGCCGACGATCCGAACGTCCTGCTCCAGGACGACTTCGCCGAGTACGAGCCGATCCCGCCGTACCCGCCGCGCACGGAGCGCGAGGCGGAGTTCTACACGCTCGGCGACGGCGAGATGTTCCTCAACATGGGCCCCCAGCACCCGTCGACCCACGGCGTGCTCCGTGTCGTCCTGAAGCTCGACGGCGAGACGGTCGTCGACATCGATCCCGTGCTCGGCTACCTGCACCGCGGCGTCGAGAAGCTGATCGAGAACGCGGACTACCACCAGACGATCAGCCAGATGGACCCGCTCGAGTACATCTCGTCGCTGTTCATGGAGTGGGCGCCCGTCACGGCCTACGAGAAGCTGCTGGACGTCCAGGTCCCGCGCCGTGCCGAGTACATCCGCGTGCTGTCCGGCGAGCTGAACCGCATCGCGAGCCACGCGCTGTTCCTGGGCTGGTTCGCCCTCGACCTCGGCGGGCTCACGCCGATCCTGTGGTCGTTCATCGAGCGCGACGAGATCGTCGAGATGCTCGCGGCGCTCACGGGCCAGCGGATGCTCTTCAACTACTTCCGTATCGGCGGCGTGAACGGCGACCTGAACCACGAGTTCATGAGCCGCCTCGGCGACTGGATGAGCCGCGCCGTCTCGCAGATCGAGGCGGGCATGGGCCTGCTCAACGAGAACGAGATCTTCACCCGCCGCGCGAGCGGGCTCGGCGTCATCGACCGCGAGACGGCGCTGCGCTACTGCATGACCGGCCCGAACCTCCGCGCGACCGGCATGGCGTACGACGTCCGTCGCGCCCACCCGTACTCGATCTACCCCGAGCTCGAGTTCGACATTCCCACGCGCACCGAGGGCGACTCGCTCTCGCGCTACCTCCTGCGCATGGAGGAGATCAAGCAGAGCGTCCGGATCATCGACCAGTGCCTCGAGAAGATGCCCGACGGCCCGATCATGGCCAAGCTCCCGCGCCTGCTCCGGCCGCGCCCGGGACGCGCGTGGTCGGCGATCGAGTCGCCGCGCGGCCTGTTCGGCACCTACGCGATCAGTGACGGGACGGACCAGCCCTTCCGGCTGAAGATCCACGACCCGAGCTTCATCCACCTCCAGGCGGTCGGGGCGCTCCTGCCCGGCAACCTGCTCGCCGACACGATGGCGATCATGGCCTCCCTCGATCCAGTCATGGGCGGCGTAGACAAGTGATGAACCCAAGAGCCGGCGCTGGGTCCGCCGCTCGCGGCGTTGCCGTCTGTGCGCGCTCGCTCACGCACGTCCACGTGCGCTCGCTCTCGTGCTCGACGGCGCCTTGCGTTCGGCTGGACCGAGCGCCGGGGGGTGACTCGAAGTGACCGTCATGGCGCGCACCTGGGATCGGCTGACGCTGCCCGGGAAGGCGATCGCGATCCTGCTGCCGCTGCTCGCGGTGCTGACGATCGGGCTGATCCTCGTGATCGCCCTGTTCGGCCAGAACATCCTCGACATCCTGATCTTCAACCTGCCGATCGTCCGGTTCGTGTTCGCGGCGACGATCCTGCTCCTCCTCGCCCCGCCGATCGCCTTCGTGATCATCTACATGGAGATGAAGATCATCGCCCTCATGAACCTCCGGATCGGTCCGGATCGGGTGGGGCCGTGGGGGTCGCTGCTGTCGACGGTCCACGGGCTCAAGGTCCTCATGAAGGAGGACTTCACCCCGACGAAGGCCGACCCGGTCGTGTTCACCTGGGCGCCGGTCATCGTCTTCGGCGCCGCGGCGATGAGCGCGCTGGTGCTGCCGTTCGCGCCCGGCCTGTACGGCCAGGACTTCAACATCGGGCTGCTGTACTTCTTCGCGATCGGCGGCATGACCGTGGTCGGGCTGCTGATGGGCGGCTGGTCGAGCTTCAACAAGTACTCGCTGCTCGGCGGCATCCGCTCCGCGGCCCAGATCGTCAGCTACGAGATCCCGCTGACGCTGTCCGTCGTCGGGCTCGTGCTCCTCGCGGGCACGATGAGCCTGAACCAGATCGTGCAGCAGCAGGGCGCCAGCGGCTGGTTCACGGACTGGTACGCGTTCCGGCAGCCGCTCGGCCTGGTGATCTTCTTCATCGCCGCGACCGCCGAGGCGAACCGCACCCCGTTCGACCTGACCGAGGCGGATTCCGAGATCGTCGCGGGCTTCGCGACCGAGTACTCGGGCATGCGCTTCGGGTTCTTCTTCTTCGCCGAGTACATCGGCGTGTTCATCATCTCCGCGCTGACGACCGTGCTGTTCCTCGGCGGCTGGAACGCGCCGTTCCCCGTGCCGCACATCAGCTGGATCATCGATCCGAGCTCGCTCGGGCTGTGGCTGCTCCTCGGGATCATGATCGTGCCGGTCGTCGCGACGCTGATCTTCGCGGCGCCGATCTACCTGTTCCGGTCGAAGACCCGCTGGTGGGTCGCGCTGATCATCGGGTTCGTGATCTTCAACCTGGTGGCCGGCGGCCTGTTCTTCCTGTGGGCGTACATCAACTTCGACTGGGTCGCGGGCCTCATCTGGTTCCTCGGCAAGGCGTTCGGGCTCGTGTTCCTGTTCGTGTGGATGCGCGGCACGCTGCCCCGCGTCCGCATCGACCAGCTCATGGGCTTCGCATGGAAGTGGCTGCTGCCGGCCGCGCTCCTCAACCTGTTCATCACGGCCGCCGCCATCCTCGTGATCGACGCGGTCAAGCGAGGTGGCGCATGAGCATGCTGCCGAGCCTCGTTCCCGGCCTCGGGATCGTGAAGGGCATGGCGCTCACCCTGCGCCGGTTCTTCCAGCCGAAGGCCACCGTGCTCTACCCGGAGATGCCGCCCGACGTCGCGGTTCGCTTCCGCGGCCGCCTGCAGCTGCTGTACGACGAGTACGGCAGCCTGAAGTGCGAGACCTGCTTCCAGTGCGCCCAGGCGTGCCCGATCGAGTGCATCGACATGGGCGGCATGGACACGAAGGGCCGCTTCCACGTCCACTGGGGTCCGCCGGAGACGTACGGCGAGCGTCGCGAGGAATCGGCCATGCGCCGGTCCGGACGCACCGTGCCCGATCCGGCGTACGAGCACTACCAGCCGTTCGACATGACGACGGTCGACGAGATCCTGGACACGTACGACCACGACCCGAAGCTGATGCTCCACATTCTCGAGGACACCCAGGCCGCGTTCGGGTTCCTGCCGGTCGCCGCCATCAAGCGCATCTCCGAGAGGACCGGCGCCTGGTACGCGATCATCTACGGCACTGCGACGTACTACTCGCACCTGCGGTTCGAGCCACCGGCGGCGCGCGCCGAGCAGGCCGCCGCGGCACCGATGGCCGTTCGACGACCCACCGAGGCTTCGTACCTCGAGGCGCTCGGTGCCGCACTCGGTGGCCGGCAGGCCGGGAGCCCGAATTGACCGCGATCCTGCCCACCCCGAAGGAATGGCCGTCCGTGCTGCTCGCGCGGGCCGGCGCGAAGGACCCCACGGATCTCGACGCCGCCCAGCACGCCGGCGCGTTCGACGGGCTTCGCCGCGCGGTGCGCGAGCTGGGACCGGACGGCACGATCGAGGAGATCCGGGCGAGCGGCCTCACGGGCCGCGGCGGCGCCGGGCACCTGACCGCCGACAAGTGGCGCGCCGCCGCCGACACGGAAGCGCGCGACCGGTACGTCGTCGCGAACGGCTACGGGGCGGACCCGGCGGCCAGCACGGACCGCACGCTCGTCGAGACGGACCCGTACGCGGTGATCGAGGGCACGACGATCGCGGCATTCGCGATCGGCGCCGAGACCGGCTACATCTCCGTTCGCGCCACCGCCACGGAGGCCGTGAGCCGGCTGACCGCCGCGCTCGACCAGGCGTACCAGCACAACCTGGTCGGCGAGGACGTGCTCGGGACCGGGCGGCGCATCGACATCGAGATCCGGCCCGTCCAGGGCGCGTACATGCTCGGTGAGGAGACGGTCCTCCTGAAGGCCCTCGACGGCAAGCGCGGCCAGCCGGAGCAGCGCCCGCCGCACCCGGCGACGCGCGGGTTCCGCAACGCTCCGACGGTCGTCCAGAACGTGCAGACCCTCGCTTCCGTGCCGTGGATCCTGCGGAACAAGGCGCGGGCGTTCAAGGCGATCGGGCTGGGCGCCGCGCCGGGAACCATCCTGGTCGACCTGCGCGGCCATGAGCGCGCCGGCATCGCCGAGGTGCCGCTCGGGACACCGCTGGGCCGCATCCTGGAGCTCGGCGGCAAGCCGGGCGTGGGTCGCAAGCTCAAGGCCATCGTCGTCGGCGGGCCGACGGGCGGGATCCTCCCCGCGAGCGCGATCGATACCCCGTACACGTTCGAGGACCTGCGCGGCGTCGGTGCCCACGTCGGGTCCGGCGCGGTGATCGCGGTCGACGACCGCGCGTGCATCGTGGACCTCGCGCGCCTCCTGACGCGCTTCTCCGCCGACGAGGCGTGCGGCAAGACGATTCCCTGCCGCATCGGGCTGCGCCGCGTGGCCGAGATCGGCGAACGGCTCACGACCGGCACGTCCCGCGCCGGTGACGTGACCCTCCTCGAGGACCTCT
>DATAIB010000022.1:0-22249 GCA_036262855.1 Candidatus Limnocylindrales bacterium | reverse complement strand
TCATTCCCGCGGCGGGCTCGCTCCCGGAGTGCCGCCCGGGCCTCCGGCTCCACCAGCACCTCGATGCGCCAGCCGTCGACGATGACCTCCCGGCGCTCGACGCCGCGTGCCTGGCCGACCGCCGGCTCCATCCGCAGCACGAGCGCGTGTCGCACGTCCCCGGCGCTGGCCGGCGAGCCATCCACACCAGCACTCGAGGCGTCCACGACGAGCGCCGGAGGTCCGTCCGGCAGCTCGAGAGCGAGCGTGACGCGGACCGGCTGCCCAGGGTGTGTCATCGGGGCCACCGATCGATCGCCGCCTCGAGCCCGGCGCGGCGCCAGCTCCCGTCCGTCGACCCCTGGTCCGCAGTCGCGCTGGAGCCGCCATGCTGGTGCGGCTGCGGTGCGCGGAAGGCGGAAGCGGTCGCGGTCGCGGTCGCCTCCGCCACGCCTGCGGCGAGCTGCGCGCGGTGCGCCGCTGCTCGCCATTCCGCGGGTCCGTCCCAGCGCTCCCCTACCCAGCCGGTGGACAGCTCGGCATCCCGGAACGATGCGTCGGTCGCGACGAACCGGTGAAACGGCAGGGTCGTCTGGATGCCCGTGATGAGGACCTCATCGAGCGCCCGGCGGAGCCGGTCGATGGCCGCCGAGCGGTCGGCGGCATGCACCATCAGCTTGGCGATGAGGTTGTCGTACTCCGGAGGAACACGCTCGCCGGCCTCGATGGCCGTGTCCACTCGGACCCCGGGACCGGCCGGCATCTGCCATCGGCCGACGCGACCCGGCGTGGGGGCGAAGTCCCGCCCGGGGTCTTCCGCGGAGATCCTGACCTCGATGGCATGACCGATGGGGTCGGCGGCCCGGGCTGCGGCCGCGAGGGCGTCCTCGGACAGCGGCCGACCGGCCGCCAGGAAGAGCTGTTCCCGGACGATGTCCAGGCCGCTGACGAGCTCGGTGACGCCGTGCTCGACCTGCAGTCGTGTGTTGACCTCGAGGAAGTAGAACTGACCGTCAGGCGCCATGAGGAACTCGGCAGTGGCGGCATTGCGAAGGCCCGCGGCAGTCGCGACCCGGACCGCCATCTCGTGGAGCTCGCGCCGCCGGTCCGTGGACAACCCGGGGGCCGGCGCCTCTTCGACCAGCTTCTGGTGGCGGCGTTGCAGCGAGCAGTCGCGCTCACCCAGCGCAACGACGTGTCCGCTCGCGTCGCCGAGCAGCTGGACCTCGATGTGACGCGCGGGGCTGATCTCGCGCTCCAGGTACACGGAGCCGTCGCCGAACGCGGACGCGGCCTCGTGCGACCCGGCGACCAGCGCAGCCGCCAGGTCTTCCGGGCGAGCGACGCGGCGCATGCCACGTCCGCCACCGCCGGCGGCCGCCTTCACCAGCACGGGGAACCCGATGTGCTCGACCTCCGCAAGGATGCCGAGCAGCTGGTCGGGCCGGTCGACAGGGGCGGGCTCGAGCGTTCCCGGCACAGCGGCAACCCCGACGGCCCGCGCCGTCCGCCGCGCATGCAGCTTGTCACCGAGGGCGTCGATTGCCTCGGACGAGGGTCCGACGAACGCGATGCCAGCGTCCTCGGCTGCGCGCGCGAAGGCGGCGCGCTCGGCGAGGAACCCGTAGCCAGGGTGGATTGCCTCGGCACGGGTTTGGATCGCCGCCTGGATCACCGCGTCGATGCGCAGGTAGCTCTCCGCGGGTGCAGACGGGCCGAGCCGAACGGCTCGGTCGGCCATGCGGACGTGTGTCGCCGTGGCGTCTGCGTCGCTGAAGACGGCGACCGTTTCGATGCCGAGCTCGCGGCAGGCGCGAATGATCCGGACCGCGATCTCCCCTCGGTTGGCAACGAGGAGCCGGCGAAACGGCGGTCGGTCCGGCGTGTCTTTGTGCAAAGACATCTTGACTGCTCGCGGCTGCGCGGCGTCAGAGTGGGATGTTGCCATGCTTCTTCCTGGGGTTGACATCCCGCTTGTTCTCGAGAACTTCGAGGGCCCGGATGATCCGTGGCCGCGTCTCGGACGGGCGGATCACCTCGTCGACGTAGCCGCGGGCTGCGGCGATGTATGGGTTGGCGAACTCCTCCTCGTATTGGGCGACGAGGCGCTTGCGCTCTGCCACCGGGTCATCCGATCTGGCGAGGTCGTCCTTGTAGATGATGTTCACCGCGCCCTCGGCGCCCATGACCGCGATCTCTGCGGTCGGCCACGCGAAGTTCATGTCGCCGCGGATGTGCTTGCTGCTCATGACGTCGTACGCGCCGCCGTACGCCTTGCGGGTGATGACGGTGATCTTCGGGACCGTCGCCTCGCAGTAGGCATACAGCAGCTTCGCGCCGTGCTTGATGATTCCGCCGTGCTCCTGCCCTACTCCGGGCAGGAAGCCCGGGACGTCGACGAGCGTCAACAGCGGGACGTTGAAGCAATCGCAGGTGCGGACGAAACGTGCGGCCTTGGTGGAAGCGTCGATGTCCAGCGCGCCGGCGAGGACCGCTGGCTGCTGAGCAATGATTCCAACGCTCCGGCCCGCGAATCGCGCGAAGCCGATGATGATGTTCGATGCCCATCCCGGCTGGATCTCGAGAAAGCTCTCGCGGTCGGCGATGCGCGAGATGACATCGTGCATGTCGTATGGCTTGTGGGGATCCGCGGGGACGACGTCGTCCAAGGCCGGGTCCATTCGATCGGCGGGATCGTCGGTTGCAACGATGGCCGGTTGGTCGAGATTGTTCTGGGGAAGCTGTGCCAGCAGACGCCGCGCCGCGTCCAATGCCTCGGACTCGTCACGCGCGGCGAGATGTGCGACACCGCTCCGCGTGGTGTGGACGGTCGCGCCACCAAGCTCTTCGGAATCGACCTGCTCGTGCGTCACCGCCTTCACGACGTTTGGCCCGGTGACGAACATGTAGCTTGTCTTCTCGACCATGATCGTGAAGTCCGTCATCGCCGGGGAGTAGACGGCGCCGCCTGCGCACGGCCCCATGATCACGGAGATCTGCGGGACGACGCCTGATGCCAGCACGTTGCGGAGGAAGATGTCGGCATACCCGCCAAGCGAGACGACACCTTCCTGGATGCGCGCGCCACCCGAGTCGTTCAGGCCGACCAGCGGGGCCCCGACCTTCATCGCAAGGTCCATCACCTTGCAGATCTTTTCGGCGTACGCCTCCGACAACGATCCACCGAACACGGTGAAGTCCTGGCTGAAGACGAAGACCAGGCGGCCATCGATGGTGCCGTGGCCGGTGACGACGCCGTCACCAAGAATTCGCTCATCCGACGGGCCGGCGTCGAGCGAGCGATTCGTGACGAACGCGTCCAGCTCCACGAACGAGCCCGGATCCAGGAGCAGGTCGAGCCGCTCTCTCGCGGTGAGCTTCCCCCAGCTGTGCTGACGCTCGACGCGGACCGGCCCGCCTCCGAGGAGCGCCCTGGCCCGCATGTCGTCCAGCCTGGCCAGTCGTTCTTCGTTGGTTGGCACGAGCATCCACCTCGATTGCGGCGATTGATGTCTTTGCGCAAGGACAGTGGCCGAACGCAATTCTAGGGTGGCATGCGGCGCCAGCCTCCGTGCCAGATGTCCGGTCCTCGCAGGACGCAACGCATGTCCGAGAATCCCGCGCTGCCTTGCGCGCCGCCGCGATTTCGACGCCTTGCTGCGACATCGTTTGGCCTCCGTCGAGCGGACGAACTTTCCACACTTCGGTGCACAACTCCCCCATCCTGTGGATAACTCTGAGGCGCCGAAACTGCCTCCCTGCGCTAGCATCGAGTCCGGTGGTCGGGCCTGTGCAACGGCTGGAGACCCACCGCAGCGCCCCGCCGACGACCTGCATCGCGACTGAACGAGGTGAAGCCCCGGTGACGAACGTGATCGCGATCGCGAATCAAAAGGGCGGGGTCGGCAAGACCACGACGGCAATCAACCTTGCCGGCGCGCTCAGCGAAGACGGCCTGCGCATCCTGTGCATCGACATGGACCCGCAGGCCAATCTCACCGCCGGCCTCGGCATCAACCTCAACACGGTCGAGACCTCGATGGCCGACGTCCTCGTCGGGCGCGCCACGATCGACGAGATCATCCGGGCGACCGAGACCGTGGGCATCGATATTGCCCCGGCACACATCGACCTCGCCGCGACGGAAGGCGAGCTCTTCACGATGCTCGGCCGCGAATCGCTCCTGCGTGACGCGCTCGATGGCAAGTTGCGGAAGAAGTACGACTACGCGCTCATCGATTGTCCGCCGAACCTCGGGCTGCTGACCGTGAACGGGCTTGTCGCCGCGGACGGCGTGATCATCCCCGTGCAGACGCAGTACTACGCGATGAAGGGCCTGACGAATCTCGTGAAGGTCATCAACACCATTCGGTTGAAGCTCAATCGGCGGCTTCGGATCCTCGGTCTCCTGCCGACCTTCTTCGATGGCCGCACGAACCTGGCGAAGGACATGCTCGATGAGCTGCGCGTCGTCGGTGACCACCATGTCTTCAACTCGATCATCCGGAACACCGTGAAGCTCGGCGAGGCTCCACTCGTTGGGCGCCCCATCACCACGTATGCCGGGACGTCCGAGGCCGCGCGGACCTACCGCGAGCTTGCTCGAGAGGTGGTCGACCTTGGCCAGAACTGATTTCCGCGCCGCGGCGGCGGCTCGGCTGTCCGAAGAGCGCGAGCTCTCCCCCGCCATCGTCAGCCTGCTGTCCAACGACCGACAGGGCCGGATGCGTGGTGGCGTTCGCAATGTCCCGATCTCCAGCATCACGCCCAACCCCGAACAGCCACGGATCGCATTCAACCAGGAGAGCCTCGACGAGCTCGCGGCCTCGGTGCGCGAGCATGGCGTCCTGCAGCCCATCCTCGTTCGACCCCTCGAGGATGGCGGCTACCAGCTGATTGCCGGCGAACGCCGGTGGCGTGCCTCGAAGGCCGCTGGCCTCGATACCATCCCGGCGCTCATCGAGGAGATCGACGACGACACCGCCCTGGAGATCTCGATCATCGAGAACCTCCAGCGCGAAGACCTCTCGCCGCTCGACGAAGCGTCGATGTATGACCGCATGGTCCGCGAGCACGGATATTCAGTTCGCCGACTGGCGCAGAAGCTGGGCAAGGACAAGGGCTATCTCGAGAACCGGCTGCGTCTTGCCGACGCGCCCGAGGAAGTCCGCGAGCTGGTGTCCTTGCGCAAAGACACCCTGTCCCATGCCTACGAGCTGATGAAGGTCGAGGACCCCAAGAAGCGCAAGCGCCTCGCGGCGCAGGTCGCTCGCGGCGAGCTGACCCTCATCCGCCTCCGCGACAAGATCGAGGGGCGCCCGGCCCGCTCCATGCCCGGGCCCGACGCGACCGACGAGCTCGATGACGCCGGGGCCGTCGGCGACGAGACCGCCGAGGAAGCGGAGGCTGCGTGGACCGGGAAGCGCCGCGAGGCTCCGGCCGCCATCCGCGACGACTCCCTGGTGTCGGCGAAGCAGCAGCTCTCGGAGGCGGTCGAGACGCTCCTCGACGTGCTCCAGGCACCGGACGTCGTCCGGGGTATCGGTTCGGTGGACCGCGCGAACCTGGCCAAGTACCTGACCATCGCCAAGCTTCGCCTCGAGAATGCGATCGCGGTCGTCCGGAGCAACGACGGCGGCTGAAGCCCCGCTCCCCGGCCGCCGCGTCAGGCAGCGCGGTCACCGTGCAAGAAGAGAGCCTCGCCGGGATGACCCGAGCGAGGCTCTCGTGTGTCAGGCGGCACCCTTCGGTGCCGGAGCGTCAGTTCTGGTGGTTCTTCCCGTTGCCCTTGCCGTGCGTCTTGGTCGACGCGGCGTTGCCGTGGTCACCCTTGGCCCACTGGGAGACCCAGGCGCCATGGTTCGCGTAGCCATCCGGCGTCGGCTGGTGCGCGGCCCAGCACACGATCTGGCCATGGGTCAGGGTCGTGAGGTCCGTGGCCGGATCGGTCGGGTCGGTGGTGCAGTTGTCCGCGCTGTCGGCGCCGTCAGCGCTGTCACCCGCGTCCTCGCCCGTCTCATCGTTCGAGTCGGTTTCCGTGGACTCGTCCTCGCCCGCGGTGACCTCGTCACCTGAGCCGGCGCTGGACGGTGCGTGGCTGGCGGCCTTCGCGAGGCCGAACGACGCCTCCGGGGCCGCTGCCCCGAACGCGAGGCCCGCCGACATGGCGAGCGCGATGATGGCAATGAAGAGGCTGCGGAGATGGCGGATGGCGATCGTCATTGGCTTCCTCGCTCTGGCTGGCAGAAGGATCGGTTCACTGACAATAACGGGCCATTCGCCCGATTGTTAGGGCCCAGGACCATGGTCCGGTGCACGTCGGCGCCGACGCCGATCAGCCCCCGGCAAGGCCCGATGCTCCGGCGAGCCAGCCGATCCCGAGGCCCGCGACGCCCATCGCCTCGAGCTCCCAGCCTCGCTCCCTGATCGACGCCGCGCCGGCATGCAGCACGAGCGCGCCCACCACGAGCAAGCCGCATCCGATCCCGAGCCCGCCCGCGCGAACTGGGCCGAGCACCCCGCCCACCCCGGCGTCATGGGACCCCCCGCCGGGCGCCAGCAGCACGGCGAGCGCGGCGGCGACGGCGAGCAGGCTCGTCTGCAGGAGCCAGGCGCGGGAGCGCCCGAGCGCGACCACGATGCCGGCTCGTCCCGATCTCGCGTCCCGATCCGCGTCCACGATGCCATTCGCCAGCGCGAGTCCCGTCCCGGCAAGGATCCCAACCGGCACGAGCCCGAGAACCGACAGCGGCGCCGAGCCCGAGGCGCCGAGCCAGGCGTGCACCGGCAGCAAGGGCAATGCGAGCGCGAGGGGCGCCCATGAGAGCGAGGTCCGTGAAAGGCGCAGGTCGTACGCCCAGCCGAGCGCCAGGCAGGCAGCCCCGACCAGCAACGTTCCCGGCCCGGAGACGAGCGACAGGCCGAGCCCGATCAGCGCTCCCCCACCCGCGATCCCGAGCGCGACCCGCCTGTCCACCAGCCCGGACGGGATGGGCTTGCGCGGCTTGACCGCGGCGTCCAGTGGCGCGTCCACGACGTCGTTCAGCGCACCGATCGCGACCTGGATCCCCAGCATCGCCGCGAACAGGCGGAGGACGGTCGCGATGTCCCCGCCGGCGAGGGCCGCGATGCCGGCGGTCGCGCTCGAGGTCAGGAGGGACGGAAACGGATGGACGAGGCGGATGTGGCCCGCGGCTCGGGCCCGGACGGAGTGCCGGCTCGACGTTCCCGGGGCCGCGCGCGAGGCGCGATCAGACGTAGACGAGCTCGTCGAAGTTGGCGACGAGATAGTCGATCAGCCGATCGCGTCCGTCCTTGACGAGTCCGCGGACGCCGGGGACGAGGGCCCACAGGCTGATGGTGGGGACGATCACGTTCCCATCGCGATCACGGCCCAGCGTCGTCGGGGCGCCACCACCGAAAGCGAACGCACGTTCGAATTCGGCTTCGTTCAGGCGGGCCGCGGCGCGGAAGTCGGCGACGACCTTGACGATGCCGCGACGCTTGACGACGTCGCGCATGAGCTCCGACACCCACTGGTCGATCTGCGCGTCCGGCTGCTCGCCGAGTCGCTGGCGGTATTCCTTCGTATCGGCCGACAGGCCAGTTCCACTCATCGTGGCCGAGTATGCCAGAGCCGACCCCGGCGCCTCCCGCCGCTCACCAGGCGAGGTCGGCGGGGTCGAAGCGCCGCGGTCACGCCGGCGGTGGGATCGGGACGTCAGCCGGATCGGGTCCACGGAGCGCCTCCGCGGCCTCGCGTCCGCCGGGTCCCCAGTCGTTCACGAGATCGGTCAGCCAGCGCTCGAAGCGCCACGGCGGCGGGAGGTCTCGATCGTCCTTCACGAGGTCCTTCACCGCGTGCCACGTCCGGGCGGTGAGGTTCGCGATCGCCTGGCGCGTCGGCCGCTCGCCGGTGGGGATCGGCTTCCCGACCCGGACCTTCACGGTGCTGCGGAACCGCGCCCACGACGTGCCCGTGATCCCGATCGGGACGACCGGCACCCCGCCTCGCAGCGCGAGATACGCCGCCCCTTCCTGGAACGGCAGCAGGTCGCCCTCGTGGACGTGGATGGTCCCCTCCCCCGAGATGGCGAGGACGTTGCCGGTGTCGAACACGGCCTGCGCCCACTTCACCGAGGTGAGCAGGTCGTCCTTCCGGGGGCTGAACGGGACGATGACGCTGGTCCACCACATGAACTTGTTCCGGGCCCCGGCCGTCAGATCGGCCTCCTTCGGCCCGTAGAAGTGGATCCGCGGCCGGTCGGGAAAGATCGCGAGCAGGAGCATCGGATCGAGCCAGCTCAGGTGGTTGAACACGTACAGCGCAGGACCGTCGGGGATGTTCTCGCGACCGCTGAGCTCCAGCCGGAAGTACGTCTTCATGACGGTCGCGGACACGGTTCGCGAGAACCAGTGGCGGAACGAGCGCTGGAACTCCGAGACATCACCACGGGGCAGGTTGCGCGCTGCCGCGACCGGGTCGACCACGCGGCGCGGGCGATGCGCAGGGGCCGCCGCGGAAGCGGTCGGCGCGGCCGCGGGCGCGGCCGGACGCTCAGCCGGGAGGCGCACCTCCCCGCCCGTGATGGCCCGATCCAGCGCCGCTTCGCTCATCGGTCGTGCATTCCTCCGTCCCGTGCGGGAGCCTACCATCAGCCGCGGCGTCCGACGGTCGGAATCGGCCACCGGAGATGAGCCGTCCGGCACGGTCCCGGGCTGGATGGAAGCCCGTATCCTCGTGCTGTTCTGGCGTCCAGGCGCATGGAGGAGGATCCCGTGCACGTCGATCGACGGCTCCTCGGCTGGGGCGTCTTCTTCATCCTGCTGGGCGGCATCCCGCTCGCGGTCAAGGCCGGGCTGCTGGACGAGCAGCTCGTCGGTCAATGGCCGCTGCTGTGGCCGGTCCTGCTGATCGGCTGGGGCCTCGGATTGCTGCTCCGGAGCACGCCGCTGGCGCTCGTCGGCGGCGCCGTCTCGGCGATCACGTTCGGAGCCATGGGTGGCGGCGCGCTGGCGACCGGCTTCCATGGCGTCTCCATCGCCTCCGGCTGCACGGACAGCTCACCCGCGACCGCGTTCGCGAGCCAGAGCGGCCAGCTCGGCGCGTCTGCGCCCGCAGAGATCGAGTTCAGCTGCGGCCGGCTCTCAGTGACGTCCGCAGATGGCTCCGGCTGGAGCATCAGCGGCACGGACCGCAACGGCACCGGCCCGATGATCGACACGAGCGGGGGCGGTGTCGCCCTCCGCACCGCCGCCGTCCGCGACCTGTTCGGCTCGAGCGGCCGCGCGGTCTGGAACGTGGCCTTGCCGAAGGTGACCGCCCTCGATCTCGGCGTGACGCTCAACGCCGGCGACGGGACGGTCCGCCTGCCCGGCGCGACCCTCGCGAGCACCTCGATCACGCTGAACGCGGGCTCGCTGACCGTCGATCTGGGCGGCGCCACCTCGGTCGGCGACGTGAACGCGACGGTGAACGCGGGCAGCGGGGCACTGACGCTGCCAGCGGGCGCACGGTCCGTGAACCTGTCATTGAATGCGGGATCGCTGACGACATGCGTGCCGGCCGACGCCGCGCTGCGCATCGAGTGGAGTGGCGCGCTCGGGTCCAACAACTTCGACGCGACCGGCCTCACAAAGGTCGACAACAACTCCTGGACGAGCGGCAACGTGCTCGGGCCGGTCACGATGCTGCACGTGAGCGCGAACGCGGG
Organism: Candidatus Limnocylindrales bacterium; assembly: GCA_036262855.1. Classification (GTDB taxonomy): domain Bacteria; phylum Chloroflexota; class Limnocylindria; order Limnocylindrales; family CSP1-4; genus UBA5189. Next base: position 12,557 of record DATAIB010000022.1, on the reverse strand, counting down.
CAGCTTCGAGCTGCACCTCGGAGGGACATGCAATGCGTGAACGCCTGTACCGGTCCCGCACCGACCGGATGCTGTTCGGCGTGGCGGGCGGGATGGCCGAATGGCTCGACATCGACCCGGCCATCGTGCGGCTCGTCTGGGCGCTCCTCATCCTCGCGGCGGGCGTCGGCCTGCTGCTCTACATCGTTGCCGCGATCGTCATTCCCGAGGCACCGCTCGGCGTCGGCGTGCAGCCGCCTGATGCGGGGACACCGGGCGTCGCGGGCACAGCGGGCGTGGCGGGCCCGGCGCCACGAGCCATGCGCCGCGGGAGCGGCGGCGGCGCGATGATCTTCGGCCTGATCCTCATCGTGCTCGGCGCATGGTTCCTGCTCCGCAGGTACATCCCGGACATCGACATGAGCTGGGTGATGCCGGGCGCCCTGATCGTCATCGGGCTCGTCCTCGTGATGACAGCCCTCGCGCGTTCCCGCAGCGACGGCTGACCCGGCGGCGGGTCCCCACGCGGAGACACGGAGCCGTCACGGATCGGGCGTAGAGTTCGGGCATCCAGATTCCAGCTCGAAGGAGCACCGCGTCCTGATGTTCTCGTTCCTCAAGCCCGACAAGATGCCCACCGCCGCCGACGCCCTGCCCGGCCGCAGCGACCCGATCATGACGCCCGGCATCCACACGATCCTCGGCACGCCGATCGCCGGCCCGTACCCGGACGGCTTCCAGGTCGCCGAGTTCGCACTCGGCTGCTTCTGGGGCGAGGAGAAGACGTTCTGGGAGCAGCCCGGCGTCTGGACCACCGCCGTCGGCTACCAGGGCGGCTACACGCCGAACCCCACGTACAAGGAGGCGTGCACCGGCCAGACCGGCCACGCCGAGGCCGTCCGCGTCGTGTTCGACCCATCGAAGACGAGCTACGAGCAGCTGCTGAAGGTGTTCTGGGAGAACCACGACCCGACGCAGAACATGCGCCAGGGCAACGACGTCGGCACGCAATATCGATCCGCGATCTTCGTCCACGACGCGGCGCAGCGGGCTGCCGCCGAGGCGTCCAGGGCGATGTACCAGGAGCAGCTGACGAAGGCGGGCTACGGGTCGATCAAGACCGAGATCGTCGGGCCGCCGGCGCCCACGTTCTACTTCGCCGAGGACTACCACCAGCAGTACCTGCAGAAGGTCCCCCACGGCTACTGCCCGAACCACGCGACCGGGGTGACACTGCCGGCCGGCTTCGCCGCGCCGATGCCGCTCCAGTACGTCGAGTAGCCTTCGGTCCATGACCGAATCCGAACGAGACCGACCCCGCGTCTGGCTCGTTCGGCATGGCGAGACGGAGTGGGCCCGGCTCGGCAAGCACACCGGCCGGACGGACATCCCGCTCACCGAGCTCGGGCGCGAGCAGGCCAGTGCCGTCGCGCGCCGGCTCGTGGGTCACGAGTTCGCGGCCGTGATCTCGAGCCCGCTCTCGCGGGCGCTCGACACGGCGCGGCTCGCCGGATTCCGTGACCGCGTCCAGACGGACGACGACCTGCTCGAGTGGGATTACGGCCGTGACGAGGGCAGGACGACGCCCGAGATCCGCGTCGGTCGACCGGGCTGGACGATCTGGACGAGCGGCCCCGAAGCCGGCGAGACGATCGACCAGGTCGCCGCGCGCGTGGATCGGGTGATCGCGCGCGCCCGCGCACGGGAGGGCGACACGCTCGCGTTCGCCCACGGCCACGTCCTCCGGATCATGGCGGCCCGCTGGATCGGCGAGCCGCCGATCGAAGGGCGGCTCTTCGCGCTGTCGACCGCGACGGTGTCCGTGCTCGGCTGGGAGCGCGAGCAGCCCGTGATCGAGCGCTGGAACGACGTCGCGGACTGAGCGGCCCGAGGCAGTGCCGCAGAGCGCGGCCTGCTACGGAACGAGCGGACCCGGGAAGCTGAGCATCCCCATCCCGAGCTGACCGGCGACGAGCCGCTGGGCGCCGGACGCCGTGTCGAACACGGTCACCGACGCTCCCTGGCGGAGCGACGAGACGCCCGACGCATCGACCCCCGGCAGCCCTGCCGCATAGAGCAGGCTCCCGTCCGCGTTGAGCGCCATCGACATCAGGTCCGCCGGCGGCGGCCAGTGATCGAGCACCTGGAGGGTCGCCGCATCGACGACCAGGATCCCGGCGGACCCGGTCGGGAGGCGCTCGTCGACGACCGGCTGCGCTGCGAGCACATACAGCCGCCTGCTGTCCGGCGAGACGAGGATCGCACCGCGCAGGATCGACTTCGCGTCCGCGGATGGCGCGAGCCACCGGCCGAGCGCGGTCACCGGGTCGGCGCCGGCGCCCGCGGCAGCAGCCGTCACGAGCCTGGCGTTGGCGCGCTTGCCGGTCGACAGGTCGATGCTCGTGAGCGTCCACGAGCCCGGATCCCAGGCGTAGAACATCTGGCCGTCCGGGCTGACGGCCGTGGTGTCGCCATCGACGAAGCCGGTCCGGGCCATGGACTCGCTGCCGAGGCTGGTGCCGTCCGCGGCGAGACGACGGAGCGTGAGCGTCCCGGTGTTCGTCTGGCACGTGACCCAGAACCCGCCGCCGGGCCGGGCGCCCGCGCGGACGAAGGAAGGACCGCAGTTCGCGGCCTCGGGGAAGGGCGTGAGCCCGGAGGCCACCCCATCGACCACGGTCGCCGTGGAACCGTCGTCGCCGACTCGCGCCGGCTCGAGGGCGACGTTGTCGCTCCCCCACTCCGCCCACGACCGCGCGATCAGCAGCGTGCCGTCCGAACCCGGCCCGAGGACGCGCGGCGCACCGACGGTCCGGCGCGCATCGCCGTCGCCCGCGGTCATGTCGGGCAGGGCGAGCTTGCTCGTGACCGTCCCGGTGCCGATGTCCACGATGTCGATGCCGCTGTGCCACACCGGGGTCGCGCGGGTGCTCCAGCCGAGGTACGCGTATCGGTCGTCCGGACTGAATGACACCGACGTCCACGCGTGGTCGGCCGCCATGTCCGGGCTGCGCGGATCGGGCGTGCCGCTGAGCACGTCCACGGCATCGTCACGGAGCTTGGTGGTGGTGCGGGTGAACGTCTTCAGGCGGACGTCGAGCTCCGTCGGGTAGCCGGCCACCGGCTTCGCCGTCGTGATGCAGATGCACACGACGACGCCCGAGGCGCTGACCGTCAACGAGCTCGGGTACTGCGACCGGGCGATCGAGCCGCCGATCTCGCCCAGCGTCAGGTCGACCAGCGCGATGTCACCCGTCTCGTTCTCGACCAGGATCCGGTTCGGGAACGGCAGGTCGCCGGCGCCGAGGATGACCCGCGGGAGCGGCGAGGCGAGCCCGGCGGGCGGCTGCCCGCTCGACTGCCCGGTGGGGTTCGGGCTGGCCCCCGGCTGCGCCGGCGGGTGCGTGATCACCACGGCGGCAAGCGCCGCGACGACCGTGAGTGCCAGCGCCGCGGTTGCCGCCCGACCCGCGCGACCGAGTCCCAGCCGTGCCGTGTGCATCAGCCGCGTCCGAGGGCCGCGGACCCGATCCCGCCACGAGGGCGCGTCCAGGCGGACTGCCGGCATGGACCAATCGCCAACGACGTCGCGCACGAGCAGGCCGATCGCCTCGTCATCGAGGGAGGCGCGTCGCGGCGGCCTCGTGCCTCGGGTCATGGCAGCACCTCCGGCGGTTCGGCAGTCGTGCCGCGCGACGGGCGCCGGGCAGCCGCAAGCCCGGCGGAGGCGGCGCTGCGAGGTGCCGCTGCCGGCTCGGCAGCCTCGAGCCGTTCGCGGATGGCTGCGTGCGCGCGCGAGAGCGTCGAACCGACGTTGCCGCTGCTCATGCCCAGCATCGCCGCGATCTCGGCGTAGTCGTAGCCGTAGTAGTGGCGGAGGACGAGGGTCGCGCGGACGCTGGGCCGCAGCCCGTCGAGGGCGCGGTCGACGAGCTCGCGTCGGGCGACGTCGTCAGCGGCGTCGGCGACGCTGGTCTCGAGGTGCGCGACCGGCGAGCGACCGAGGTTCGGCAGCGCGAGCCGGCGGACGCGCCGGCGCCGGAGCTGGTCAAGCGCAACGTGGACCACGATGCCGTGGAGCCACCCGCGAAGCGGGCGCTGGCTGTCGTACTGGTCCCAGCGCTCCCACGCGCGCGCGAACGTGTCGTGCGTCGCGTCGAGCGCCTCGTCGGGATCGCGGAGGATCCCGTAGGCGACTCGATAAACGTCGTTCGCGTGGTCGCGGTACGCCTGGTCCGCGGCGCGATCGCGGCGCTCCCGCTCGCTCATGCCCCACCTACGTCCGGGGCCGGCGCTTCCTTGCGCGCGGCCCGCTCAGGGCATCATGCGGGACCGGTGTGAGATCAGTTCTGGCGGCCCGGCTTGGGTCCGGCCTTGCGGGCCTCGGTGACACCGCCGAGGGCCGACCGCAGCGACTCGATCCATGCGGACTCGTTGTCGCCGACCAGCCGGACACACCACGCGAGGGCTTCGCTGCGGCTGCGCGCGACGCCCGCGTCCACGAGGGTGTCGAGCACGCCTCGCTCGCGCATGCGCAGGCGGGTCATCACCGGCACCGCGGCGGTCGTGAAGAGCTCCGTCTCGCCACCCAGCTTGACGCCCCACGACACGATCCGCCGGAAGCGGCGCTGTGCCTCCTCGGCGATGTGCATGCGCGTCGCACGGGTGTCCTCGCGGAAGCCCTCGATGCGCGACTCGCTTGCCGCAGCGGCCTCGCCCTCCGACACGTCCTTGGCCGCCGCCACCTCGGCCAGCGCACCGACGACGAGGATCTCCTCGCGGTCGACCGTGACCTCGACCGGCCCCGTGAACCAGTCGTCCGGGATCCGCCCGGCGAACCAACCGCGCAGCTCGTCCATCGTCATCTCCGTCATCCCGTGTGCACTCCGTGTTGCTGTGATTACTGGATTACACAGTAACACAGCCATCGCGTCAGCGACCCGGAGATCGATCCCCTATCGTCGCCCGCATGCCCGAGACCATCCGAACGATCCGCGAGGACGAGATCGCCACCTGGTTCGAGACGTTCTCGTACGCCTTCCATTTCTGGCAGAACGACCCGCAGCAGATGGCGGAGCTGCGTGGCCGATACATCGACCTCGAGCGCGCGTTCGGCGCCTTCGACGGCGATGTCATGGTCGGGACGTATCGATCCTTTGCCAGCAGGCTCACATTGCCGGGGCTCGCACGCGTTCCGGTCGGCGCCGTGTCGGCCGTGAGCGTCCGCCCGACCCACCGACGACGCGGAATCCTCACGCGGATGATCAATCGCGACCTGCGCGAGTCGGCGGCGCGCGGCGAGGTGGCAAGCATCCTCATCGCGGCGGAATGGCCGATCTACGGCCGGTACGGCTACGGCCCCGCCACATGGCACGCGAGGTGGACCCTGCGCGTCCGCGCGGCGAGCTTCCGGCAGCCGGCCGTCGGCTCCATCGACGTGATCAATGCGAAGGCGGCGCGCCAGCTCCTGCCGGAGCTGTATGCGCGCGTGGCGGCCGCGCAGCCGGGCGAGATCGACCGAAACGAGCAGCGCTGGGACACCGAGCTTGGGCTCGTGGACGTTCCGGGCCGGCCCCCGTGGCGGGGCGCGGTCGCGATCCATCGCGATGCCGCGGGCGAGGCGGATGGCTTCGCGCGCTACCACGGCGAGGAGCACTGGGAGGACGGCATTCCGGACAACATCGTCGTGGTCGATGATCTGCGCGGCGTGACCCTCGAGGCGGAGCTGGACCTGTGGCGCCACCTCGCGCAGATGGACCTCACCGCCACGATCAAGGCCGAGACGCGCCGCGAGCGCGAGCCGATGCAGTGGCACCTGGCAGATGGCCGGGCGGCGCGCGTCACCGGGCTCTCCGACATGCTGTGGCTGCGCATCCTCGATGTGCCCGCGATGCTCGGGAGCCGGACCTATGAACGAGATGGGGATCTCGTCATCGAGGTCGAGGACGCGCTCGCCGACGGGCCGGGTCCCGCCGCGGGCCGCTACCGGCTCAACGTCCGCACTGGTTCCGCGGCGTGCGAGCGGACCGATGCTGAGCCGGACATCACGGTTGCGGTGAGCTCGCTCAGCGCGGCGGTGCTGGGCGGCACGCGGCTTGCCGACGCCACACGCGCCGGCGGCGCAACGGAGCACCGGCCCGGCGCGCTGCGCGAGCTCGACCTCCTGCTCACCACGGCGGACCCGCCGTGGTGCACGACCTGGTTCTAGGCCTCGGACCCTTCAGCGATGCGCCCGTCGCGCGCGTCCGCCGCGTCTCCCTCGTCCGCTGCGCGGACCGTTCGCGCCGCGAACTCGAGCGAGGCGGAGTTCATGCAGTAGCGCATTCCGGTCGGCCGCGGGCCGTCGGGGAACAGGTGACCCAGGTGCGCGCCGCACGTGGCGCACGTTGCCTCGACACGGCGCATCCCGAGCGATCGATCCTCGTGGAGGGCAACGCGGCCGGGCTCGAGCTCGGCGAAGAAGCTCGGCCACCCGGACCCTGATTCGAACTTCGTGGAGGAGTCGAACAGGGGCGTGGAGCAGACGACGCATCGGTAGACGCCGTCGTCGTGGTTGTCCCAGTGGATGCCGGTGAACGCCCGCTCCGTCTGGCCCTGCTGGGTGACGGCGTACTGGAGCGGCGTGAGCTTCGCGAGGCGAGCCTCGAGATCGGTGGTCGTCATGGGGGGATCATGCGCCGGCGCTGTGTCGGGAGCGTGACTCAGCGGCGCACGATCCGCGCCAGCCACGCGCTGGGCTCGCTTCCCTCCCAGCCGCCGGCGACGGCGAAGGAGTCCGCCGTCACTCGCTGGACCCGCCAGTCGGTCGAGAACGTCGTGCGCAGCTCGGCCTCCGTGACGCGTCGCGGACCATCCGTCCCGGGCGTCAGCTCGGAGAAGCACAGCAGGTGGAGCACGCCACCGGGCTCGGTCACCGCGGCGAGGCTCCGCGCATACAGCGGCCGATCGGCGTTCGCGAAGGTGTGGAAGCAGCCCACGTCGATCACGGTGTCGAACGGCGGATCCAGCCGGTCCACGTCCTCGAGATCGAGGACGTTGCCCACCAGGAACTCCGCGATGAGGCCACGCTGGCGCGCCTTTGCGCGGGCCCGTTCGATGGCGATCCGGGAGACATCCACGCCGGTGACCTGGAGGCCCATGGTCGATGCGAGCAGGGCGTGCTCGCCGGAGCCACAGCCGACGTCGAGAACATGGCCCGTCAGCTCACCGGCGCCGGCCACGCGCACGATCGCGGGCTGCGGGCGCCCGATGTCCCAGGGCGCGCGCCCGCCACGATATGCGTCGTCCCACGACCCCCCGGCCATGCGCCACAGGATACGTGCGCCGGCAGATCCCGACCACCCGGCCGGATGTCCCCCTTACCCGCCGCCCGCCTCGAGCTCGGCGAGGCGGGCCGCGACGAGATCGTCGAGGACGCCGTCCGGGAGCGGCTGGGCCGGGCTGAAGTGCAGGCTGCCCTTCGTCGTGGTGTAGCCGCGCAGCGCATCGGCATGACGCGCGAGGACGTCATCGCGCATCGGGTAGATGCTGGAATGTCGTTTCCAGCCCGCGTACGACAGGACGAACTTCGTGCCGAGCTTGAACGCGGGCATCCCGTAGCTGATCGTCTCGGTGGCGTGCGGCGCGAGCGCGGCGACGCGTCGGCGGAGCGCCTCCAGCTGGGCGCGCTGGGCGTCCGGCAGGCCGGCGAGGTAGGAATCGACTCGAGGGTCGGGCATCTGGGGACCTCCGAGGTGGCTCAGGAGGAAGTGGCTCCGGCGGTAGGACTCGAACCTACGACCAAGTGATTAACAGTCACCCGCTCTACCAACTGAGCTACGCCGGAACGTGCAGCGCCGACCGCGCCGGATCGGGAGGATAGCAGAGGGTCGGCGTCAGACCGGCGGGCTGCGGCAGCGACCGCCACCCGGTTCCGGTAGCCTCGCCCGATGAACCAGGACACGTCCCCGCTCGTTTCCGTCGACCGTCTCGCGACGTGGCTCGAGGAGCCTGTCCCGCCGATCGTGGTCGACCTGCGCTGGTACCTCGGCCGGCCCGGCGACGGCCACCGGGCCTTCCTCGACGGCCATCTGCCGGGCGCGATCTTCCTGGACCTCGATGCGGACCTCGCGGACCTGGCGGGGTACGGGGCGCCGGGACGCCACCCGCTCCCCTCGCCCGCGGCCTTCACCGCTCGGATGGCGGATGCCGGCATCGTGGACGGCCGGCGGGTCGTCGGCTACGACGACGTCGGTGGCTGGGTGGCGGCTCGGCTGTGGTGGATGCTCGACAACCTCGGGTACGGCCGGCGCGGCATCGATGGCGAATGGGTCGGCGTGCTCAACGGCGGCATCGGCGCGTGGACGGCATCCGGTCGGGCGCTCGAGTCGGGCGAGCACACGATCTCGGCTGCCGCGGGCGGCCTGCATCTGGACGGCGAGTGGCACGGCGTGATCGATCGGGAGACGCTCAAGTCGCGGCTCGGCAGCGTGACGCTCCTCGACGCACGCGGTGCGCCGCGCTATCGCGGCGAGGTCGAGCCGGTCGATCCCGTGGCGGGGCACATCCCGACCGCAATCAGCGCGCCGATCGACGGCAACCTCGATCCGTCAGGGGCGCTCAAGTCGCTCGAGGAGCTCCGCGCTCGCTACGGCGAGCTCGGGATCGCGGCGGGCGAGCCGGGCGAGGTCATCGTCTCGTGCGGCTCCGGGACGTCGGCTGCCCACCACTCGCTGGCGATGCGCGCTGCCGGCCTGCCGGATCCGACCCTGTACGTCGGTTCGTATTCGGACTGGAGCCGCTCCGGCGAGCCGGTCGCCACGGGCGCCGAGCCAGGGGAGCCACCTCGATGAGCGTGACCGGGGCGATGGCGCCCTCCCCCGAGATCCGCGACACGGTCCTCGAGCTGTATCGGCGCATGCTCGCCGGCGAGAGCGACGCCGCCAACGACCTGATCTCGCGCGACCCCGCGCTGGTCTTCATCGGGTCGGCGGGCGAGTGGGTCGACGACCAGGCGACGCTCCGGGGCGGCACGCAGGAGCCCGGCGAGGGGCTGCTCGCAGGCCCGAACCCGGTGGCCTACGCGAACGGCGACGTCGGCTGGTTCGCGGATCGGCCCTCCTGGCAATTCGCGGACGGAAGCCGCGCGGAGATGCGCCTCACGGCCGTGCTCCAGCACGAGGCCGCGGGCTGGCGGATCGTCAACATGCACATGTCCGTGGCCGTCCCGGACGACCAGTGCGTGATGCTCCAGCGGCGCTGGAAGCACGGCATCCCGGCGACCAACCCCGGCTCGTGAGGTCGGGGTCTCGGCGGGTGTCGATTCCCGCCTGAGCCGTTCGTCGATCCATCGAAGCGGCCGCACGGTCGCGCAGATGGAGGCTCGACCCGTGGGCAATCCGATCATTCACGTCGAAGTCGTCGGCAAGGACGGCCCGGCGCTGCAGCAGTTCTTCGGCTCCCTGTTCGGCTGGGACATCGACACCAACCTCCCCGGCGGCTACGGCATCGCCGAGAAGGCCGGTGGCGGTGGCGCTGACTTCGGCGCGGGGCCGAGCGCGGACGGCGGCGCGGGCCACGTCACGTTCTACGTGCGTGTCCCGAGCATCGACGACACGCTGGCGAAGGTCACGAGCATGGGTGGCGCCGTCGTGATGCCGAAGTTCGCGGCCGGCACGGCGACCCTCGCGCTCTTCGCCGACCCCCAGGGTCACGTCATCGGCCTCACCGAAGGCGCGATGGAAGGCTGATCCGCCATCCGGCCCGCGCTCGGCTATGTCATTCTTGACATAGTTTGGGCGCGGGCCTACGGTGCCGCGATGCGCGCGGCGGCAACCCTGGTCGTGCTCTCGACGCTGGCCCTGGCTGCCTGCGGTGATGGAGGGATCCGGTCCACGACCCTCCCCGCCAGCACCGCCGGCCCGTCGCCGACCGCAGCTCCGTCGCCGACGCCCGCGCACGTTGCGCCATCGCCGACGGTCCCCCAGGCGGCGGTCCTCCCGGTTCGCGTCACTGTCGGCGATGACGAGCGCGTCATCGACCTGCTCGTGCCGACTCTGCCGCCTGGCAAGAAGGCACCACTGCTGATCCTCCTCCACGCCGCCGGTGAGTCGGTGTTCGCGATGGAGCGAGAGACGAATGCGGCCGCGCTCGCGGAGCGAGCGGGGGCCATCGTCGCTCTGCCACCCGCCCGCGGCCGCGGCTGGAACGTGATGGTCGCTGCAAGCGACCCGATCACGCCGAGTACCGACATCGCCTACGTCGCCGGGCTCATCGACCGCCTCACCGACGAGTACCCGGTGGACCCCCGGCGTGTCTTCGTCGCGGGGTTCTCGATGGGTGCGGTCGCGAGCGGTCGCATCGCCTGCGAGTTCGCAGACCGGGTGACGGCGGTCGCGCTGAACGCGGGTGCGCCGTGGAGCAACGAATGCGACCCGGTGCGCCCGGTGCCGATCCTGGTGATGCACGGGACCGCCGATCGGACGTTCGACATCTCGCTCGCCGATGCCCTCGTCGCGCGGTGGCGCGAGCTCGATGGCTGCAGGGGGGCGCCGGTTGTCTCCACGCTCAGTGACATCGCGACGTCCGAGGTCAACGCCGACTGCACGGCCGGCACCTCGGTGCAGTACGTGCGCTACCTGGGCAGCGGCCATCGATGGCTGCAGGACCCGAACGCGACGGACGTCATGTGGTCCTTCTTCGCCGGCATCCCCGCCCGGCCGTGACGGCGGCCGATCGCGTCTCCGCGCTGGGCTACGCCCTGCTCGCCGCCCTGGCCCGCGAGCCGATGACCGGCTACGCGCTCGCGCAGCTCGTTCGCGACCCCATCGGCTTCTTCTGGGAGACCCGCCACAGCCAGATCTACCCGGAGCTGGCTCGGCTTGAAGCAGCAGCGCTCGTCGCCAGCACCTTCGGACCGGGTCCAGGGCCGCGGCCGAAGCGGACGTATGCCGCCACCGACGCGGGCCTCGCGGAGCTGCGCGCGTGGATCGCCGCCCCGTCGCGCTTCGGCGGCCGGCGCGACGAGCTGCTGCTCAAGGTGTACGCCTCGTGGCTCGTCGAGCCGAGCGTCACCTTGGGGCTGGTTCAGTCGGCGCGGCGCCACCACGAATCGAACCTCGAGCGGTACCTCACTCGGGACGCGAGCGCGCGAGCGCGCGGAATCGCCGAGCTGGGCCCGCGCGATCCGCGCTTTGCCGACTACCTGACCCTTCGCCGGGGCATCGACTTCGAGCGCGGCCGGATCGCCTGGTGCGACTGGGTCATCGATCAGCTGGCGGTGGACGACCCCGGCGTGGCGTCGGCAAGGCGAAGGGCCACGCCGTAGACCTCGCCGTCCTCCGGATCGCGGCGTGGCGCCACGGTCAGACGGCGGCGGCGACCGCCGATCTCCACGAAGGTCGCCAGCGGGCGGCCGTCCTGCAGCACGCGATCCACGATCGAGAACACGCGGTGCGGCCACGCGGTGAGCGCTTCCGATGCCGGAAGGCCGACGCAGCCCGCGCCGAACTCGGCGACGAAGGCCGGGTTGGCATGGACGATCCGGTGGCCGCGTCCGAAGAGGAGCGCGACCGGCTGCTGCGCCGTCGTCCCGACCCGCTCCAGGTCGCTCCGCCGTGGGCTAGGTGCGTCCACCGTACATGGCCATCGCGGCACCAAGCACCAGCCCGACCGCAGCTCCCACGGCAAGCCAGTTCCCGACGTTCCCCAACGCGACCCCGATGGCCGTCCCGATGCCCGCCCCGATCGCCACGCCGAGACCGGCGCCGTAGCGGCGCCAGCCCCGGTCAGGCGTCGTCATTCGAGGTAGTCCTTCAGCTTCCGGCTGCGCGACGGATGGCGGAGCTTCCGGAGCGCCTTCGCCTCGATCTGGCGGATGCGCTCGCGGGTCACATTGAACTCCTTGCCCACCTCTTCGAGGGTCCGGGCACGCCCGTCCTCGAGGCCGAAGCGGAGCTGGAGCACGCGCCGCTCGCGGCCGGTGAGCGAGTCCAGCACGCTCTCCACCTGCTCCTTGAGCAGCTGGTGCGACGCGGCCTCGGCCGGTGCGAGGGCGCCTCGGTCCTCGATGAAGTCGCCGAGGTGGGAGTCCTCCTCCTCACCGATCGGCGTCTCCAGGGAGACCGGCTCCTGCGAGACCTTGATGATCTCGCGGACCTTCTCCGGCGTGACCTGGACCTCCTGGCCCTTCGACATCGCTTCGGCGATCTCCTCGACCGTCGGCTCGCGGCCCAGCTCCTGGAGGAGCTGGCGCGAGACGCGGATCAGGCGGTTGATCGTCTCGACCATGTGGACCGGGATGCGGATCGTGCGCGCCGGTTCTGCGATCGCGCGCGTGATCGCCTGCCGGATCCACCACGTGGCATACGTGGAGAACTTGAAGCCCTTCTCGTAGTCGAACTTCTCCACCGCCCGGATGAGGCCGATGTTGCCCTCCTGGATGAGGTCCAGGAACGACATGCCGCGGCCGATGTACTTCTTGGCGATCGAGACCACCAGCCGGAGGTTGGCGGACGTCAGGTTCTCGCGGCCCTCGCGCCCGATGCGCACGAGCACGCCGCGGCGATCGCGCGGCTTGATGTGCGCCTGGGACATCTCCG
>DATAIB010000021.1:0-8229 GCA_036262855.1 Candidatus Limnocylindrales bacterium | reverse complement strand
CAGCTCAAGACGGACGAGGTCAAGCTCAACGTCCTGTACGAGGGCGCGGGCGAGATCAGCGACAACGACATCCTGCTCGCCTCGGCATCGAACGCGATCGTGGTCGGGTTCAACACCGCGATCAGCGACACGGCCCGACGCGCTGCGGAGGCCGAGAAGGTCGACGTCCGCCTCTACGACATCATCTATCAGCTCACCGACGACATCGAGAAGGCCCTCAGCGGCCTGCTCGAGCCGGAGGAGGTCGAGGTCATCGAGGGCCGCGCCGAGGTCAGGAAGCTGATCAAGGTGGGCCGCTCGGTCATCGCCGGCTCGTACGTCACCGATGGGCGCATCGTCCGCTCGGGCGGCGTCCGGCTGTGGCGCGGTGGCAAGGTCATCGTGACCGACAAGATCGACTCGCTCCGGCGCTTCAAGGACGACGTTCGCGAAGTCCAGACCGGGTTCGAGTGCGGCATCGGCCTGGTGAACACGACGGACATCCTCGAGGGCGATGTGATCGAGTGCTTCACCACGCAGACCGTCAGTCGATCGGCCCTCTCATAGGCCGCCGCGCCCAGCGACGCCCGGCATCGGCGAGACGGGTATGAGCAGCCGATGACTGCACGAACCGATCGGATCGATGAGCTGCTGCGGCAGGAGATCGGCGCGATCCTGGCCAAGGACGTGCAGGACCCGCGCATCGGGTTCGTGACCGTGACCGATGTCGAGACCGCACCGGACCTGTCGACCGCGCGCGTCTTCGTGAGCGTCATCGGGCAGCCGGCCGAGCGCGAGACCACGATGCGCGCGCTCCAGCGGGCGATGCCGTTCGTGCGCCATGAGCTCGGCTCGCGGCTCCGGCTGCGGCGCATCCCGGAGCTGCAGCTGCGTACGGATGACTCGGTCCAGCGCGGGACGCGCGTCCTCCAGCTCCTCGCCGAGCTCGAAGCGGGCGGCGACGTCACGGAGCCGCTGGCGATCGAGGAGACGCTGCCCACGCCGACGCCCGGCGTTCCCGTGCCGCCCGCGCCGCACCAGCGTCGCCGCGATCGATCGCGGGCTCCGAAGCGCACGAGGTCGCCTCGCCGATGACGTTCGACCTTCGGCCCTGGCTTGACTCCGTCCCGACCGCCGCCGCGGGTGCGATCTTCGCGTCGCGCCGGCCGCTCATCGCGACCCACGAGAACCCGGATGCCGACACGCTCGGCGCGGCGCTCGGCGTCGCCGCCATCGTGGAGCACTTCGGCGGGAGCGCGACCCTGGTGTCGACGGACCCGGTGCCGCCGCTCTACGACTTCCTCACCGGCGTGGATCGCTTCGTCCAGGACCCACCGACCGCCGACTTCGATCTGCTCGTGGTCTGCGACTGCGGCTCGCTTGACCGTCTCGGCGCTGTCGCCCAACGGCACAAGTCCCTGTTCGACCGCCTGCCGCGCGTGCTCGTGGACCACCACGCCTCGAACACCGACGGCGGCCCGCAGGACTGGGTTGACCCCGCAGCGGCGGCCACCTGCGAGCTCGTCACGCTGCTCGCCGCGCGCCTGGGCGTGCCGCTCGATGTCGCCGACGGGATGCTGGCGAGCGCGCTGATGGCGGGGATCGTGATGGACACCGCGACCTTCGGCCACCCGAACGCAACGCCCCGGACGCTCGCCGTCTCGGCTGCATTGGTGGAAGCCGGCGCGCCGCTCAGCGACATCTCGCGACGGCTGTATCGCTCCAAGCCGGATACGCAGCTGCGGCTCTTCGGCCGCGTGCTGGACCGGCTCGACACCGCGGCGGACGGCCGAATCATCTACAGCTGGCTGGCCGACGCGGACCTCGAGGCGACGGGCACGATCAGCTCGCACTCCGAGGGCCTCATCGACCTGCTCGCGCAGTCCGAGTCGGCGGACATCGCCATCCTGTTCAAGGAGGCCGGCCCGACGGTGACGCGGATCTCCGTTCGGACGAAGCCGGGCGGCGTCGACGCCACGGTGCTCACGGGCGCGTTCGGTGGTGGCGGCCATGCGCGTGCGGCGGGCGCTTCGGTGGATGCGCCGCTCGCCGAGGCACGCACGCGCGTGCTCGACGAAGCCAGCCGGCTCCTCGCGACCTCGGCGACCGCCGCGACCCCCTCGACCCCCGCAGCCTGAGGCCCCGCGTGGCACGACAGCCCGACGCGCCGGGCATGCATGGCGTTCTCGTGGTCGCGAAGCCCGCCGGCCCGACGTCGCACGACGTCGTCGCGCTGGTTCGCCGTCTCGCGGCCACGCGCCGGATCGGTCACGGAGGCACGCTCGATCCCTTCGCGTCAGGCGTCCTGCCGCTCTTCCTCGGTGGCGCCACGCGCCTCGTCGAGTACCACCTCGGTGACGACAAGGCCTACCGCGCCACCGTGTGCCTCGGCGCCAGCTCATCCACGGACGACCTCGACGGCGAGCTCACGCCCGGCGCTGGACCGGCGCCGGATCGCCCCGCCTTCGAGGCCGGTCTCGCGACGTTCCTCGGCCGCCAGGAGCAGCGGCCACCCGACTACTCCGCCGTCCAGGTCGCCGGCCGCCGCGCGTACGCGATGGCGCGCGCGGGCGAGGCGGTGGAGCTCCCGAGCCGCACCGTCGAGATCAAGGCACTGGACCTGCTCGAGTGGGATGCCAGCGACCCCGAGCGGCCGATCGCCATCGTGGACGTCCGCTGCTCCGCGGGCACGTACGTCCGTGCGCTGGCGCGCGACCTCGGCGAGCGACTCGGGTGCGGCGCGTACCTCGGCGGGCTCGTGCGGACTGCCAGCGGGCCGTTCACCATCGACCGCGCCCTATCGCTCGACACCATTCGTGAGGCCGCGGCGAGCGACGGGCCGGACGGCGTGCGTCACCTCCTGCTGCCGCCGGACACGGGGCTCGAGGAGCTGCCTGCGATCACGCTGACGGAGCGGGAGATCGGCGACGTGGGTCATGGCCGCTTCGTCCGACCGGCCGGCGGCGTCGGCGCGGCACGGGACGACGAGCCACTACGCCTCCTCGATTCGTCCGGCGTGATCGTCGGCATCGGCCGGCGTGACGGCAACCGGATCGCCCCCACGAAGATCCTGCCCCGCTGAAGCCCATGGACGTCGTGCACGGAATCGACGCGCTCGAGCCCTCGCTCGGTCGCCTGTTCATCGCCATCGGCGTGTTCGACGGCCTGCACGCCGGTCACCAGTACCTGCTCCGCGCCCTGCGCGAAGCAGCAGCCGCACACGACGCCCGGCCGACCGTGATCACGTTCGATCACCACCCGGACGAGATCCTCGTGGGCAATGCCCCCGCCCTCCTGTGCGACCCCCAGGAGCGCCTCGCACACCTGGCCGCAGCCGGCGTCGAGGTCACGGTCATCCAGCATTTCGACGTCGCGCTGCGCCAGACGCCGTTCGACGCGTTCATCGGCCGGATCGCCGAGCGTGTCGATCTCGCCGGGTTCCTGATGACGCCCGACTCGGCGTTCGGGTTCGAGCGGCGCGGAACGCCGGAGACCGTTGCGGCCCTCGGTCGCGAGCTGGGCTTCGAGGTGACCCTCGTCCCCGCGTTCGAGCTCGATGGGCAGGCAGTCAGCAGCTCCGATATCCGGCGCGCGATCGCGGCCGGCGATCTGGCGACCGCCGAGCGACTGCTCGGGCGACCGTATGCCGTCGTGGGCTCGGGATCGCGCGCCAGCCGTGACCCGTTCCTCGACTTCGAGATGCCGGTGGCGCTCCCGCCGCCCGGCTGGTACGGCGTTCGGATCGATGACGTCGACGAGGGCGTCGAGCACGGCTCGGACCACGTGCAGTTGGACGCGACGGGCCGGATGCGGCTCCAGGGCATCTGGCTCGGCGGGCCTCGCTGGCGGGTCACCTTCGAGGCGTGATCGCGGTCCTCCGGCAACGGAACTTCGGGCTGCTCTGGCTCGCGGGGCTCATCTCGATGATGGGCGACTGGGTGCTCATGGTCGGCGTGCCGGTGGAGGTGTACCGGCGGACCGGCTCGACGCTCGCGACCGCGGGCATGCTGCTCGCGTGGCTCATCCCGGCCATCGTCCTCGGCTCCATCGCCGGCGTGTTCGTCGACCGCTGGGATCGGCGGTGGCTGATGATCGTTGTGAACCTGCTCCTCGCGGTCACGCTGCTGCCGCTGCTCGCGGTCGACACCGCGGGGATCTGGCTGGTGTACGTGGTGTTCGTGATCGCGAGCATCCTCGGCCAGCTGTTCGAGCCGGCAGAGGTGGCGCTGCTGCCGAACCTGCTGGAAGGCGGCGAGCCTGAGCTGGTCGCGGCGAACGCGCTGAGCGGCATCAACCGGCAGCTCGCACGGATCGTCGGCCCGGCGATCGGTGGTGTCGCGGTCGCGGCGGGCGGGCTGGTCGCCGTTGCGCTCGTCGATGCCGCGTCGTTCGTCATCGCGGCGGGGTTGATCCTCGCGATTCGCACGAGCCGCGGCCGCGCGCAGGCGGCCGCGCCCGCGCAACCGCACGACAGCGTCGAGCACGAAGCCGCGACGGCGTTCTCCAGACTCCGGCATGAGTGGGCAGAGGGCCTCCGCATCGTGATCCACCATCCGGTGCTGCGCGCGCTCCTTGCGTTCGTGGTGATCACCCGCGTGGGCGAGGGCCTGACCGGCACGCTCTTCGTGCCCTGGGCGACGGATGCGCTCCACACCGATGCGACGGGCTACGGCTGGCTGCTCTCCACGCAGGCGATCGGCGGCCTCGCCGGCGCCGCGGTGGTCGGCCGCTACGGCCGGCATATCGACCCGTTGCGACTCCTCATCGGCTCGGCAGTGGTCTTCGGGCTGATCGACCTGGTGCTGTTCACGTACCCGGCGTTCTACCCGGTGCTCGCGCCGGCGCTCGTGCTGATGGTCGTCGTCGGCGTGCCCGGCGCGGCGATGGGCGTCGCGTTCACCACGATCCAGCAGGCGAACGCGGAGGATCGGATTCGTGGCCGGGTCGTGGGCGGGCTGATGGCGCTGGGCGCGCTCGGCTCGCTGGTCGGCGCGATCGCGGCCGGGTTCCTGGGCGAGGTGCTGCCGGTGATCCCGCTGCTGATCGTGCAGGGCAGCGGGTACGTGCTGGCCGGGATCGCGGTGTGGCGCCTGACGCGTGGGGTTCGGGCCCACGCCGCCGGTGGCCCCACGGACGCAGCGACGCCTGCCTGAGCACGATCGATGCCTGCCTGCTATCCTCCGCCGGTCATAGAAGTGGTCAAGAACCAATAGTTTGTTCGTGTCGGAGGACCGAGTGCCGCTCGCGCCCGAAGGGAAAACGGAGATCATCACCGAGTACGCCGTGAGTGACGGCGATACCGGCTCGCCCGAAGTGCAGATTGCGCTCCTCACGGAGCGGATCAAGGCGCTGACGGATCATCTCCGGAGCTTTCCCAAGGACAATCATTCGCGTCGCGGCCTCCTCAAGCTCGTCGGCCAGCGCCGTCGCCTTCTCGCATACCTGCTGAAGAAGGACAACTCGCGCTACCGCGCCGTCATCGGACGGCTCGGACTCCGCCGCTAGCTCTTCACCGCCGCCCTCGCCCGGATGGGGCAGGGAAGCAGAGGGATAGCGCTCCGGGCCGGCCCGCAAGGGGTCGTCACCTCCTCCTCGAACAGGAGGACATACACCAAGTGCCACAGGTCTTCGAGACCGAGTTCGCTGGTCGCACGCTGACCATCGAGACCGGCCGTCTCGCGCTGCTTGCCGGCGGCGCCGTCACCGTTCGCTTCGGCGACACCATGGTCCTCGGGACGGCCAACCGCTCCGATCCGCGCCCCGGCCTCGACTTCTTCCCCCTCACGGTGGACTTCGAGGAGCGCATGTACGCCGCGGGCAAGATCCCGGGCGGCTTCATCAAGCGCGAGGGCCGCGCGTCCGAGGCGGCCATCCTCGCCGCCCGCCTGACCGACCGCCCGATCCGCCCGCTGTTCCCCGAGGGCTACAAGGACGACGTCCAGATCGTGCTGACCGTCCTCTCGACGGACCAGGAGAACGACCCCGACGTCATCGGCACCCTCGCCGCCTCCTGCGCGCTGACGATCAGCGAGATCCCGTTCATGGGCCCGATCGGCGCCGTCCGCGTCGGCCGCATCAACGGCGAGTTCGTGGTCAACCCGACCTACAGCCAGCTCGAGGACTCCGAGCTCGACCTCATCGTGTCCGGCACCCGCGACGCGATCATGATGGTCGAGGCGGGCGTCAAGCTCCTGCCCGAGGACGTGATGGCCGACGCCATCCTCTTCGCGCACAAGGCCCTGCAGCCGCTCATCGACATCCAGGAGCAGCTCCGCGAGGCCGTCGGCAAGCCCAAGAAGCTCGGCTACATCGAGCCCGGCACGGACTCGGTCCTCGACTTCGTCGACGCCGTCGAGTCAGGGCGTGACCTCGTCGTCATCGACGTCGAGACGACCGGCATCGACACCACGCTTGCCGACATCGTCGAGATCGCCGCGGTCCGCATCAAGAAGGGCAAGATCGCCGACCGCTGGTCGACGCTCGTCAAGCCCGCGCGCCCGATCATCGGCAACCAGATGCACGGCATCACCGACAAGGACGTCGCGAAGGCCCCGTCGGCCGCAGACGCAGTCGCCGAGCTCACGAAGTGGGCGGGTGACGCGCTCCTGATCGGCCACAACGTCGGCTTCGACCTTGGCTTCCTGACCGAGGCGAGCGGCAAGAGCTACGAGCCCGGGACCTACCTGGACACCCTCGCGCTCGCGCGCGACGGCTTCCCGACCGGCCCCGAGAGCTACAAGCTCGGCGACCTCTCGAAGTTCTTCGGCATCGAGCTGCAGGGCAACCACCGTGCCGCTCCGGACGCCGAGGCGACCGCGGAGCTCGTGCTCAAGCTCGCCGCGGACATCCCGGCGCGCGTTGCGGGCCTCAAGAAGGGCATCGCCGCGTCGATCCGGATGCAGGCCAAGGACAGTGCCGCCGCCGCGAAGCAGCTCGATGCTGCCAAGCGCGAGGCGCGTCTCTCGAAGGGCCTGTTCGGGCTCGTCCACAAGAAGACGGTCCGCCAGCTGGTCCTCGAGGAGGGCGTCCGCATGGACGGCCGCGGCCTCGACGAGATCCGTCCGCTGTCGGCCGAGGTCGGCGTGCTGCCGCGAGCCCACGGCTCGGGCCTGTTCACGCGCGGCCAGACCCAGGCGCTGACGATCGCGACCCTCGGCCCGTCCTCGGACGTGCAGCGGATCGACACGATCAGCCCCGAGACCGAGAAGCGCTACATCCACCACTACAACATGCCCCCGTACAGCACCGGCGAGAACAAGCCGATGCGCGGCCCCGGCCGGCGCGAGATCGGGCACGGCAATCTTGCCGAGCGCGCCCTCCTGCCGGTCCTGCCGAGCGCCGAGGAGTTCCCCTACGTGATCCGGCTCGTGTCGGAGTGCGTGACCTCCAACGGCTCGACGTCGATGGCCTCGACGTGTGGCTCCACCCTCGCGCTGATGGACGCAGGCGTGCCGATCACGGCCCCGGTGGCCGGCGCCGCGATGGGCCTGGTGATGGACCACGACGGGAAGTTCGCCGTCCTGACCGACATCCTCGGCAAGGAGGATGCCTTCGGTGACATGGACTTCAAGGTCACCGGCACCCGCGACGGCATCACCGCGCTCCAGATGGACATCAAGGTCAAGGGCATCAGCGAGGCCGTCATCCGCGACGGCCTGAAGAAGGCCCACGCGGCCCGGATGGCCATCCTGGACGTCATGGCCGGCGCCCTCTCCGAGGCCCGGACCGAGATGTCCGAGTTCGCGCCGCGCATCATCACGATCAAGATCAACCCCGAGAAGATCCGCGACATCATCGGCAAGGGCGGCTCCATGATCCGCAAGATCCAGGAGGAGACCGGCACCGAGATCAACGTCGAGGACGACGGCTCCGTCGAGATCGCCGCGGTGAGCGGCGAGAACTCGCGCAAGGCGATCCAGTGGATCGAGAGCCTGACCCGCGAGGTCGAGATCGGCTCGCTGTACCTCGGCAAGGTCACCCGGATCATGGGCTTCGGCGCCTTCGTCGAGATCCTGCCGGGCAAGGAAGGCCTCGTCCGCATCGGCGAGCTCGCCGACTACCACGTGCCCACCGTCGAGGACGTCGTGTCCGTCGGCGATGAGGTCATGGTCGTCGTCACCGAGGTCGACCGCCAGGGTCGCATCAACCTCTCGCGCAAGGCGGCCATGCAGCGCCACCTCGCGAAGGAGACGGTCGAGGCGTAAGCCCCGGCCCCAACGTGGCGGCGCTTCCGGCGCCGCAGAACACGCA
>DATAIB010000020.1:0-5853 GCA_036262855.1 Candidatus Limnocylindrales bacterium | reverse complement strand
GGATGGTGACGATCAGGCTGTTCAGGAAGGCATTGCCCATGTTCTCGCCGCCGAGGACGTTCTGGTAGTTCGAGAGCGTCCACTGGCCCTGGGTGAACGGGTTGATCAGCGCCTCCCACCAGCCCGTCTTCGTGATCAGCTGGGGGTTCCGGAACGAGGTGACGAGCAGGCCCGCCGTCGGGAGCGTCCACAGGAAGCAGATGATCAGGACGGACAGGCGCAGCGGCAGGCTGCTGAGCATCGGCGCGCGCCAGAACCGGCCGCCGGTCTTCGCTCGCGTGAGGGGCGCTGCGGGTGCTGCCATCTACATCGCCGCCTGTCGTCGGAAGTTGCGGAGGTTGAGGATCATCACCGGCAGGACCGCGATGAACAGCACCGTCGCAAGCGCAGCGGCCCGCCCATCGTTGAAGAACTGGAACATCTCCTGGAACATGCGGACCGCCACCACGTTGTCGTGGTTGATGCCGCCGCTCATCGACATGACGATGTCGAAGATCTTCAGCGTGGCGATCGCGATCGTCGTGGTCACGGTGACGATCGAGCCGCGGATGAGCGGGATGATGATCCCGAAGAAGATGTTCCGTTCGCTCGCGCCGTCGAGGCGCGCGGCCTCGAGCACCTCGATCGACACGCCCTTGATCGCGGCCGACAGCACGACCATCGCGAAGCCCGTCTGGAGCCAGATCATGATCAGCATCTCGGCCGGCAGGTTGATCGGGAACGTCGTCGCCCACGCGACCGGCTTGTTCCCAAAGGCGGTCCAGGCAGCGTTCAGCAGGCCGAACTGCGGCTGGCTGGGGGGCTGGATCGCGTAGACGAACTTCCAGATCACCGTGGCGCCGACCAGCGAGATGGCGAGCGGCGTGAACACGAAGATCTTTGCCAGCGATTCCCGCCGGATCCGGTCGAACAGGGCGGCCACGAGCAGCCCGAGGCCCACGCTGCCGGCGGTCGCAACGACCAGCCAGATCACGTTGTTGCGCAGGATCTCGATGATGTCGCCCTTCGCGAGGCTCGCCCAGTTGTTGAGCGTGAAGGCGCCCTTGTTGTCGACGAAGCTGCGGATGACCGTCGCGACGCCGGGGTACACGAGGTAGATCGTCAGCAGGAGCAGGGCCGGGCCGATGAAGACCCACGGAAGGATCCGGTCCCGCGTCTTCGGCTGCAGCCGCTCGACCGCGGTGCTGGCGCCCGTGAAGAGCATCCAGATGCCGCCGACGCCGACGAGGAGCGCGATCACGGCGAGGATCAGCTTGGCGATGAACTGGTCGCCCAGGCCATTGCGAAGCAGGTTCGCGCCATCGTGGTTGCCCAGCTGGTCGTAGAGCCAGGCCAGGATGTTCTGCCCGCCCTGCGGGTCGATGAGGACCTTCACGCCGAGGCCGGCGAGGACCAGCCCGATGATGCTGACGACCAGCACCCAGCGCGGCGTGCCGTACGTGGCGGTCTGCTGTACGCGGTCGTGCGTCACGCGCCCCTCCATGTCCGGAACTGTAGCGGGGCGCCTGCCGTTCGGCGAGGCGCCCCGCGCGTTATCCGAGGATCAGCTGCGTCCTAGGAGGACGGCCAGCTGTCGTCGATGTTCTTGAGGATGGCGTCCGTGTTGGAGCCGTTGTTGTTGGCCCAATCGGAGACCTGGGTCCAGAACGAGCCACCGCCGACTGACGGAGGCATGAGGTCGGAGGCATCGAAGATGACCGCCGTTGCGCCGCTGAGGATCTGGTTGGCGACCTTCAGCTTGTAGTTGTTGGCATACCACTCGGCCGGGACCTTCGAGTTCGGCGAAAGCACGCCGACGCTCTTGATCCAGCCCTCGAGGCCTTCCGGCGTCGCGAGGAACTCCGCAAGTGCGCGGACCTCCGGGCGATCGACGAGGACCATGAAGGAGTCGGACGAGCCCTCGACACCCTT
Source organism: Candidatus Limnocylindrales bacterium (assembly GCA_036262855.1). Taxonomy (GTDB): domain Bacteria; phylum Chloroflexota; class Limnocylindria; order Limnocylindrales; family CSP1-4; genus UBA5189. The sequence continues at coordinate 3,942 of DATAIB010000020.1, read as the reverse complement.
GTACTGGTCGGAGATGGTCGGGAACGGCGCAATCGCGATGTCCCCGTCGTCGCCGATCTTGTACTTGGACTCGCCACCGTTGGTGCGGCGATCCGGGAAGAAGTCCGGGCCGTACCACGTCGGGATCTTCTGCATCCAGCAACCCGGGGTGAGCGTGTCGCCGTCGAACATCGGATCCATGGCGGTCTTGAGGTCGTTGTTCACGGCCTGTGCGCCGCCGCCGTCGATCGCGCCCTGCTTGAACAGGAGCGAGCCGACCTTGTCGAACGCGGCCTTGATCTTCGGATCGGAGAACTTGATCGAGTGATCGATCCAGCCGGCCGTGACCGAGGGATCCTCGCTCTTCGCGAGCACTTCCTCGATCCAGTCGGTGAGCTCCCAGCCCGTCGCCGTGCCGGGGCCGCCGGCGCTGACGCAGAACGGGTGGCTGCCGTCGGCGATGATCTTGTCGCTCAGTGCGACGAGCTCATCCCACGTCTTCGGAACCGTGTACCCCTTCGCGGCGAATGCCTTGACCGGGTACCAGAACATCGACTTGACGTCGGCCTTGGTCGGGATGCTCCAGATGTGCGCGCCATCGGAGGTGAGCCCGATGGTCGACGCGAACTCGCCCTTGAGCTTGTTCACGTCCATGAACGTCGCGAGGTCGATGACCTTGCCGTCCTTGGCGTAGGCAAGCACGCCCGTGGGCTGCGCAAGCTGCGCCATGTCCGGCGGGCTGCCGCCCTCGATGCGGGTCTTGAGGACCGTCTCATGGCTCGACCCGATGCTGTCGTGCTGGACGACGATGCCGGTCGCGGCCTGGAAGTCCTTGATCGCCGCAGCGAAGCCCTCGGCCTCGCCACCCGTCCACTGCGTCTGGATGGAGACCTTCTTGCCCTTGAAGGGCTGGTCCTTGCCAAGCGCCTGGTCGAGCTCCGCGTAGCCGGTCGGGACCGTCGGGAGATTGAGTGTCGGTGCCTCGGTCGCCGTAGCGCCCTGGCTGGCCGCAACGGACGGCGCCGCCGTGGCCGGGGTCGTCGTCGACCCGGCGCCCGTCGGCGCGCTGCTCGCCGCGGGCGAACACGCCGCGACGATCAGGAGAACGCCAGCCATCAAGGCTGACGATCGGTGCTTCCCCATCAAATTGCCTCCTCCATAACCATTGGTGCCAATACGAACTATCTGTGACACCGCAAGCCTTCGTTCCCAGCGTGCGGTGCGCTGCTGGGACCACGTTCGTTCGCGTGGAGCTCGTTCCGTTTGGACCTCCTTCATTCGTGGCAAGCCTATGCGACAGTCAGGGATGTGCAGCCCGCTCAGGCGTGGCCCACCTCCCTCCCGGCCGCCACGACGGCGCCCGCGTCTGCGAGCGCTTCACGCGCGACGATGACCGCTCCCCACGCCCCGGCATCCGACCCGGCGGGCAGGAGCTGGACGAGGTCGGGCGAAAGGATCTCCGCAGCGAGCGGCGAGGCCGCCCGAAGGCGGTCGAGCTCGCGACGGATCGGCGCCATGAACGGCTCGCCGGCATGGGAGACCCCACCACCGAGGACGATCCGCTCGACGTCGTAGGAAAGGGCAAGGAGATGGATGCCCCAGGCGATGGCGCGTCCCGCCTGGTCGATGGCGCCCTGGGCCGTCGGGTCGCCGCTCGAGGCGGCGGCGAACACGCCCTCGGCGCCGATTGCGGTTGCGGCCGGAGCGACGGTTGCCGCCGCGGTCGTCGGAGCGGCGCCCGCAGTCGCGTCGCCGCCCCCGAGTGCCGTCCACCCGGCAAGCGTCGCGCGAACGAGCGCGGGTCCGGCCGCGATCGTCTCGAGGCAGCCGCGATTGCCGCACGCGCAGAGCGGCCCGTCGGGCTGGACCACGACGTGGCCGATCTCGCCGGCGAGCCCGTGCGCGCCGTGATGCAGCCGCCCATCGAGCACGACCCCGGCGGCGATGCCGGTCCCGATCGCCAGGAACACCAGCGATTCGGTGGGCCCGAACAGGCGGCGCCGGTGGAGGCCCAGCGCCGCCGCTCGGACGTCGTTGTCGATGAAGGTGGGGATGCCGAGCCGAGCCTGGAGGCGCGGCCCGAGGGGGAGGGCATGCCAGTCGAGGTTCACCGCGAGGGAAACATGCCCGCGTTCGCGATCCACGCGGCCCGGCACGCCGATGCCGAGCGCCGCGACGTCGTCCGTGGACGCTCCCGCGTCGGCCAGCGCGGCCTCGACGAGCGACGCGATGCTGTCCGCGGCGCGGTCGGGAGCGCCGACTGCCGTCGGGGCGAGATGGCGCGCGAGCACCTCGCCGTCGGCCGTACAGACGAGGATCGCCGTCTTCGTGCCGCCGATGTCGGCGCCGACGATCAGGCCGTCGCCGTGCCGGCGCATCACGTCGGTCGTCATGCAGCTCGCCTCGCCGACGCCCGGCCGGCCGCGCGTCCCGCTGCCGCGCGACCCGCCGCAAGCCCGAGCTCCGAGGTCAGCAGCAAGGCGGAGGCGCCCATCACCACGAGGTCGCCGATGTCCGCTGCGATGTCGACCGTCACGTTGGCCGACAGCGGCGGAAAGGAGCGCCTGCGCGCTTCGTCGCGGACCGCGTCGAGCCACTGGTCGCCGAGGATCGCCACGCTGCCGTGGAGGACGATCCGCTCGACATCGAGCACGCCGATCAGGCCGCCGATGACCTGGCCCAGGTACCGGCCGGCCCGTTCGACGATGTCCGTCGTCGCCCGGTCGCCCGCGGCGAGCCCGGCCACGAGGTCCGTGAGGCGCAGCTGGCCGTCATCGGACAGGCGGCTGCCGAGGAAGCCATCGGGATCGGACCGGGCGGCGTCGAGCGCCTGGCGCAGCAGCGCGCGCGAGCTGGCGACGGTCTCGAGGCAGCCGATGCGGCCGCAGCGGCACTCAGGTCCTTGCTCGACGACCGTGGTATGCCCGATCTCGCCCGCGCCGAACCCGTCGCCGTGGAAGAGCTCGCCGCCCAGCACCACGCCGGCGCCGATGCCCCGGCCGACGGTGATCGCGACGAGGTTCGCCGTGCCCGTCTGCCGTTCGCCGAACAGCTGGAGTGCCAGCGCCGCCGCGCGCGAGTCATTCGCGACCTGGACGGGCAGCCCGTATCGCTCGCGGAGCATGTCGCCGAGCGGCAGGTTCGGCCAGTTCAGGTTGACCGCCCAGCGGATCGTGCCGGTCGAGGCATCGACGATGCCCGGCGCCCCGACGCCGATGCCGAGGAGGGTCTCCGTGCGGCCCGCGGACAGCTCGTCGATGAGCTCGTGGACGAGCTCGACCGCCGCGTCGCCGTCGGCGCCGCCGACTTCGCGCTCCGCGGTCCGCACGACGTTGCCCCGCAGGTCCAGGAGGGCGCCGCGGAACCTGAGCTCGGCGAGGTCCAGTCCGACCACGTGGCGGGCTGCATCGACCAGCTCCAGCAGGATCGGCGCCTTGCCGCCGGTCGAGGGGCCTCGGCCGATCTCCCGGGCCATCCCCTCCTCGATCAGCTCCGCGACGAGGTCACCGACCGTGGTGCGGGTGAGGCCACTCATGCGCGAGACCTCGGCGCGACTCACCGGGCCGTGGTCGTACAGAGCGCGCAGCACGAGCGCGGCGTTGTGCGCTCGCGTCTGCTGATGCGTCGCCTTGCCCGGGATCGTTACCACGCCCGGGACCGCGACGAAAACCACGCCCGAATCGTCACCATCGACCGCGGGGTTCCTCCTCCACGCGCGGGTCCGCCGGGTCGCCTGGCGCTGCTGGGTCACGGGGTCGCGCAGCCGCCGGCACGGACTTCGTCCGGAGTCTGGACAATCTAGGCGGCCTTTGTCAAGAGAATTGACGAACTCGCACGGCGCATCGGCCCGTGGCACGCTCGAACGACGTTCTCCCCGATTTCTCATCCGGGGACCCTTCCCGACAGATTTCGTGGTCAACGCCGCTCGGTCAACGCAACATCGTGCTCAGCCAGGCCGCGGCA